>CANJWU010000107.1 GCA_947478655.1 Sphingobacteriales bacterium
CCCAAAGAATTATTTGATTTTTCGGAATTGGTTAAAAGTATTTATGATCGCGCTATTATCACTTCCGAAAATACCAGAAATTTTCAGCAGCAAATCGAAGAAAATATATCCATTATGGGCGATCGATTTGCCTTAGGTTCTTTAATTAATAATATCCTAGAAAACGCAGTTAAATACTCGCCAGCTGGCGCAGCTATTCAGGTTCAGCTTTATCAGCAAAGCAATAAAATATTTTTCATAGTGGCCGATCAAGGAGTAGGAATACCATCCAGCGAACGCCAAAAGATCTTTCAAAAATTTTATCGTTCTGGTAACGAGCTTACCCGTAAAAATAAAGGAACAGGTTTGGGTTTATTTATTGTGGAGCAAGTAGCTAAAAATCATCAAGCAAAAGTTTTGGTTAATAATAATTTACCCAAAGGCACTATTTTTGAAATCATTTTTAATCTGACAGCCTAATGAGTGAGTATAGGATTTTATTGGTCGAGGATGAAGCTAATCTATTAGCAGCCATTAAGCTCAATTTAGAGTTAGAGGGCTATCATGTCTCTACTGCAACAGATGGTAAGAAGGCCTTAAAAATGATCAAAGAAGAACGCGTGAGTTTGGTTATCTTAGATGTGATGATGCCCGAAATGGATGGCTTTCAAGTAGTCGAAAACATTAGGTTACAGAATAATCCGGTGCCAGTTTTGTTTTTAACAGCTCGCAATACCTCCGAAGACAGGGTTTTAGGACTTAAAAAAGGAGCAGACGATTACTTGAGTAAACCTTTTAATTTAGAAGAATTAATTTTACGGGTGGGGCTTTTAATTAAAAGAGGTTCGCATGCAGACCACATCAAAAACTTAGATCAATATCAAATTGGAGATAAAACTATTTTGTTTGCCAGTTATGAAATCAAAGCAGCCGATGGAACAATAACACCATTAACAAAAAAGGAAAGCATGTTGCTTAAATTGCTTATTGAACGCAAAGGCGAAGCTGTTTCTAGAGAGTTAATATTAGAAACTGTTTGGAATTACGATGTTTATCCCTCTACGCGTACCATCGATAATTTTATTTTATCATTCAGAAAACATTTTGAAAAAGATTTAAAACACCCTCAATATTTTCATTCTATTAGAGGCGTAGGATATAAATTCACAGATTCATAACATAGGAGAATATGAAGAAATTTGCTTTACTTTTATTTTTTGTGCTCATGCAATTAGGCCTGTTCGCACAAATTGACAATACATCGCTAGAAAATAATTTTTTGACTAATCAAAGCAACACACGCGGCCTTTATTTTAGGATGTATAATTTTAATTACATGCGTAATTACGAATACTTCAATCAATTCGCAGATGGCTTAACTTATTTCGGCAATATTTTACAACCCGAATTCACTTTTGTGCAATCGCCTAATTTGAGTATGTCTGCAGGTGTAAACCTCCGAAAAGATTATGGGAATAAGGGTATATACTCAACTCAACCAATACTAAGAATCGATTATCATCGAAATAATTTCAGGTTAATTAATGGTGCATTAAATGGAAATGTAGCGCATCGTTTACCTGAGCCAATTTATAATTACGATCGAATCATTACCGATAATATAGAATATGGGACCCAATTTATTTTAGAAAATGCCAATAGTCATTTAGATGTTTGGTTGAATTGGGAAAATATGATTTATAAGATTTCTCCAGTTCAAGAGAAAATTTCTGGCGGCTTACATTATCAAAAAAACTTATTTAAAAAAGGTAATTTAACCGTTGCAGCGCCCATAGATTTTTTAGTGTTTCACCAAGGTGGACAAATAGATACACCGGATCGTTCTTTAATATCCATTTTAAATTCTTCTTTTGGATTAACTTTCTCCTATGCATTTCCAAAAGCAACCTTGCATTCCGAAAATTATTTAATTACTTACAAAGATTTTTCTTTTACCAAGCAAAATCAATATATACAGGGGCAGGGCGTGTATTTAAATTTAGGTGTTAAAACTAAAATGGCCGATTTTGTGATGAGTTATTGGCAAGGAGCAGGTTTTCAGTCTACGCATGGTGCGCCAATCTTTTCTTCTGTTTCTTCTCAAATTAATAACAACGGATTTCATCAAGATGAACGTTCTTTATTATTTTTTAGGATAATTTCTGAATTCCCCATTTCAGAAAACTTTAGTATTTCTTCTCGAATCGAACCTTACATCGATTTAAATAATCCTGCTTTTGAATTTTCGAATAGTTTGTTTTTAACTTATCGTGAAAATTTTAGTTTAACCAAAAAATAAAAATGGATTTCGCAAACGGCAAGGGGTATAATGCATACGGTGCTTATCTAAAAGATAAATACCAAGGGCAGCGTGTGTATAAAGTAATTGTAGATGGTAATTTTACTTGCCCTAACCGCGATGGATCGAAGGGTTTTGGTGGTTGTACCTATTGCAATGTAGATTCTTTTACGCCCGAACTTTCGCGCAAATTACCAAGTATGAAAGAGCAGGTAGCACAAGGAATGGCCCGCGCCCGAGCAAATTATCGCGCCGAAAAATTCATCATTTATTTTCAACCCAATACCAATACCTATGCGCCCGTACATTATTTAAAAGCCATGTACGACGAAGCGCTTTCGATCAATACAGAAGATATTTTAGGATTATCTGTTGGCACAAGACCCGATTGTATTGATGCCGAAAAAATTAAATTGCTGGAATCTTATACCGACCGTTTTGATGTTGATATTGAAATGGGAATGGAATCAATTTATGACGACACATTAATCAAAATAAATAGGGGTTGTTTGCATGCAGAATTTGAACAGGCGCTTAATTTATTAGCCGATTCAAATTTAGAAGTTTGTATACATACTATTTTTGGTTTTCCTTGGGAAACAAAAGAAATGATGTTGAAATATGCCGATGAAATTAATCGTTTCGAAAAAATAAAATTTGTAAAATTTCATCATTTACATATTGTAGAAGGCTCTGTAATGGGCGTAAAGTATAAGAGAGAGCCTTTTGAATTATTTACAATAGAAGCCTATGCCGATTTTCTTTGCGAATTAATTCCTTTAATTAGACCGGATATAGTTATCCAACGATTATTTGGATTATCAGATTTAGACTTATTAATTGCGCCAAATTGGGGTTTAAAGAAATCAGAAATTCAACATTATTTCGATAAAACTATTCAAGACAGAAATATTATTCAGGGTTCTAAATACTTAAAATAGTTCTGCTATTTTTTGTTTCCTGAATTCAAAAATTTCTATCACTGCTTTTTTAACAAGCAATTTATTTGCCAGGCTACCGATAAAACCAAATGGAATGGCGTAGTCTACAATATCTGTCATCATTACGCCACCAACCACTGCTTCAAAATGATGTTGATGATGCCACATGGCATAAGGTCCAAAGCGTTGTTCGTCTACAAAATATACTTGATCTTTTACATGCGTAATTTCGGTACACCAGTCTAATTTAATACCTAATAAGGGGCTTACCTTATAAGTAATAAGCATACCTGGATACATTTTTCCAACTTCGTATTTGTTGGTAATTTGAAATCCCATGTGTTGGGGCGTAATTTTCGCTAAATTTTTAGGAGATGAAAAAAAGTCCCATGCAGTGGCTAAATCTACAGGAACAAACTGTTCGTATTTTACGGTATGTATTTTCATACTCCCATAACACGCGAACTAAGCAAATGTTTTATTGTACCATTTTATTTGCACAATAAGAACTAGCAAAGGCTTCTGGCTTGGCTTTAAACACAAAACCCATACTCAATATATAACCCATGGCCTCTTGAAGCGCAGTATTTGATTTGAAGTTTGGGTTGGTATTGATATCGGCATGTACTTCTAAATCGACATCGTGTAATTCTAAAATTGGACAAAGTTGATAGGCTGTTTCGATGCTTCTTTGCACTTCGTTTAACATTCTTTCTTTGATCCCCATTTTTTGTGTAATTTTTTCTTGTTGAATAAACATGAAACCACCACGTTGTTCTCTTAAAAAAACAATGACTGTTGCAAAGTCGATTTGTTTACCTTTCACCTGTGAGTCGGTGCCAATGCACACTTTAAGCTTGTTGCCAAGTGCAGATTCTCTTTCGATGGCTTGTGCTACTTCATCGATAATATTGTTGTTGATATTTTCGCCACTAAATTTTTTCCAGCTCATAATAATTTATTAATTGGTTTATTAATTGGGCATTCAATTTCAATAGCTAATTTATCTATTTGGTCTTATAACTTTTTTTTAAACAGGTTAAATTTTTATTAACATTTTAACATAAAAAAAGCCCGACTGCTCGGGCTTTTTAAATTAAGTGCTTAATTTTTTATATCGAATGCGTTTTGGTGCTTCGTCACCTAATCGTTTCTTTTTGTTTTCTTCATATTCTGAATAATTCCCTTCAAAGTAGTAGACTTGAGAGTTGCCTTCAAAAGCTAAAATATGCGTACAAATTCTGTCTAAGAACCAACGATCATGGGAAATGACCACTGCGCAACCTCCAAATTCGTCTAGGGCCTCTTCTAAAGACCTCAGCGTATTTACATCTATATCATTCGAGGGCTCATCGAGTAAAATTACATTCGCTCCTTGCTTTAACATCATGGCCAAATGTACACGGTTTCTTTCCCCACCCGAAAGCACATCAATCTTTTTCTGTTGATCGGCACCCGAAAAATTAAACCTCGAAACATATGCCCTTGAATTAATTTGTTTATTGCCTAATAACATGGTGTCGGTTCCACCAGTTATGGCTTCAAAAACAGTTTTAGTTGGGTCCATGTCTTTGTGTAATTGATCAACATAAGCAAGCTTCACTGTTTCACCAATTTTAAAAGTTCCGCTATCGGGTTTTTCTTCGCCGGTAATCAATTTAAACAAAGTGGTTTTACC
>CANJWU010000108.1 GCA_947478655.1 Sphingobacteriales bacterium
AATCGCAACACCGACTTTACCCACTTCGCCATCTGCAAAATCGTGATCGGAATCGTAACCAATTTGAGTTGGCAAATCAAAAGCAACCGATAAACCCATGGTGCCTTGTTGCAATAAATAATGGTATCTTTTATTTGATTCTTCGGCGGTAGAAAAACCTGCGTATTGGCGCATCGTCCATAACCTGCCGCGGTACATGTCGGGCTGTATCCCTCTTGTAAAAGGGAATTCGCCAGGTAAATCTTTATGTTCGGTAGGTGTGCAATAAACCGTTTTAATGGTAATACCCGATGCTGTTTTTTTAATGTTCGAAGCTGATGCCATAAATTAAAAAAGTGTTTGTACTTCTGTGCGAATCATTGTAATTGCTACTTCGTGTGGATTGCGTTCTGCTACTGCTAAACTTTCAAAAATTGTTTTACTTAAATCAACACTTGTTGCATCGGCAGGTAAAGCATTATATGCAAAATTAATTAGGTTAATGGTATCTTCTTTTGTTGTTTTAATCATGGTCCATGTTTGTGGCGCTACATACATTTGCTGTGCCACATTATGATCAAACTCCGAACGAATATCTTGTACCAATATTTGGTGAAATTCGCGGGCCGTTAAACCATTTACATGGCTACGAAGTATCATGGAAGTCGGGTTAATTCTTTCTAAAAAAATGGTCAATCTTTCGTAGGCCTGTAAACGCAATGGCAATAAACTTTGTTGATTTGCCAATTTCAATTCCAACATTTTTTTATTGTAATCACTTTCTAAGTAAGATGTAATGATGTAATAAGCGGTTAGAAATACAATTAGCGAAGGAATGATTAATTTTAATAACTCCAGAAAAAAGATAGACCAATTCATTTTGAATGTTTTTTATATGCTTACAAATGTGCGAAAAATAGGCTAAAGGAGCAATATTTAAATGGAGGTATTTCGGCTTAAAATGCCCTATTTTTAGCATAGGCCATAATAATTTTTAGATTTTCTGAAACAAACACCGCTAGGTGTTTGTAATAAGGTAGTATAGATGTACTTTTGTAACATTAAGAAAGAACAACAGATGGAAACAGTAGCAAACCCAATTCAAACTTTTACCCCAGTCACTTTAACGGCTAATGCGGTAAAAGAAGTAAAAAAGTTAATTTCTGAAAAAGAACTCAGCGAAGAATTTGGCTTAAGAGTTGGCGTAGATGGTGGTGGATGTTCAGGAATGAGCTATACCATTGGCTTCGACAAGAAACAAGATAAAGACCAAGAGTTTGAAATAGACGGCGTAAAAGTATTCATGAACAAATCGCATGGACTTTACCTATTAGGTACCGAAGTAGATTTTCAAGATGGCTTAAACTCCAGAGGATTTACCTTTAATAACCCCAATGCAACCAGTACATGCGGTTGCGGCAGTTCATTTAGCGCCTAATTCAGCTTAATAATTTTTTAAAAGGAGCCAATGGCTCCTTTTTTTATCCCATTTTGCGTAACAATTTTATTGAAAAGCCCCCTTTTTAAAACCAAATTTGTACTTTTTGCATCATGAAACTGAAAGATAATATCAAAGTAGCCTTTGGCTCCATCAACGACAATAAACTGCGCACCGTTTTAACCGCATTAATTATTGCCATTGGTATTATGGCTTTGGTTGGTATTTTAACTTCCATCGATGGAATGAAAAAATCAATCAACGATAATTTTGCCAGCATGGGTGCAAATTCTTACAGTATCCGAAATAGAGGCTCAGGTAGTATTCATATAGGTGGTGGCAGAGCCAAACAAAAAAGATTCGATAATATTACTTTTGATCAAGCCGCCGATTTTAAAAGGAAATTTAAATTTCCTGCAACGGTTTCGGTTTCTTCTTTTGCCTCTTTTGCGGCAACCGCTAAATACAATACCAACAAAACCAATCCTAATATTTCTGTCATTGCATCGGATGCAAATTATTTATTTACGGCTGGTTATAAATTAGCCGAGGGTAGAAATTTTTCAAATAGCGAACAAGAATTTGGCACCGGAGTTGCAATTATCGGTAGCGAAGTTAAAACAACCTTATTTAAAGACGGCCCTGCAGAAGGCAACATCATCACCATTGGCAGCGATAAATTTAGAGTCATTGGCATACTCGCCGAAAAGGGCAGCAGCATGGGCTTTGGCGGCGACAAGGTTTGTATAATTCCATTGGTAAAAGGAAAATTAATCAATACCAATCCAAATACATCTTATACTATTACTGTTATGGTAAACGATGGTAATTTACTCGATGGCGCAGTATCGGAAGGCACAGGAATTTTTAGGAATATTAGAAAAATAAATACCAGTGATGAAAATAATTTTCAGATTACGCAAAGCGATAGTTTAGCCAGTTCGCTCATCGATAATTTAAAATTCATCACCATTGCAGCAACCATTATTGGCATCATCACATTATTAGGCGCTTCTATTGGATTAATGAATATCATGTTGGTATCGGTTACCGAAAGAACCAAAGAAATTGGTTTGCGTAAAGCGATGGGTGCAACGCCTGGTGTCATTCGCAGACAATTTTTAATTGAAGCCATTGTGATTTGCCAACTCGGTGGCCTTGGTGGCATTATATTGGGCATCGCCATCGGTAATTTGATGTCGATGTTTATTGGCGGAGGCTTTATCGTGCCTTGGTTGTGGATGTTTAGCGGCGTGGCGCTTTGCATGCTCGTAGGGCTTTTTGCAGGATTTTACCCTGCCTTAAAAGCTTCTAAATTAGATCCAGTCGAAGCACTTCGACACGAATAATATTTAACGATGATCGTATTGTTTGGCGTAATAGTTTTGGTAATTACCAGAAGTTACATTGTTCAACCAATCTTCGTTTTGTAAATACCAATCTACTGTTTTTGCTAAACCTTCTTCGAATTGTAAACTTGGTTTCCAACCTAAATCATTTTGTAATTTCGAAGAATCAATCGCATAACGCAAATCATGGCCTGCACGATCGGTTACATAAGTAATTAATTTCGCAGAACTTCCTGCTTCGCGTCCTAATTTTTCGTCCATTATTTTACACAATAAATGAATCAAATCAATGTTTGTCCATTCGTTGTGACCGCCTATGTTATAAGTATCACCTGGCTTTGCGCCATTAAAAATTACATCAATTGCACGCGCATGATCTTCTACCCATAACCAATCGCGCACATTTTCTCCTTTACCATAAATTGGTATAGGTAAATTATTTTTAATGTTATTGATAGATAATGGAATTAATTTTTCTGGAAAATGAAAGGATCCATAATTATTTGAACAGTTAGAAATCACGCAATCCATTTGATAAGTATCGTGGTATGCACGCACAAAATGATCCGAACTTGCTTTAGAAGCAGAGTAAGGAGAATGCGGATCGTAACTGGTTGTTTCGGTAAACATGCCTGTTTCGCCTAAGCTGCCATATACTTCGTCGGTAGAAACATGGTAAAAACGATGAGGTGCATTTTTATGTGCATCGCTCTTCCATAATGCTTTGGCACTATTCAATAAATTTACTGTACCAATTACATTGGTCATTACAAAAGCTGTTGGATCGGTAATAGAACGATCTACATGCGACTCCGCAGCTAAATGAATCACCGCATCAAATTGGTATTGCTGAAACAATGCTTCGATTTGCACCGCATCTGTAATATCTGCTTTAATAAAAGTATAATTCGATTTATTTTCGATATCGGTTAAGTTAGCCAAATTACCTGCATAGGTTAATTTATCTAAATTGTAAAAATGCGTATTCGGATATTTATTAACAAACAAACGAATAACGTGTGAACCAATGAAACCGGCTGCTCCGGTAATTACTACGTGAGAATAATTTTGCATAATTTATTTTTTTGCGGCTAGCGCTTGTTCCCAATTCCATGCACTGCGCATCATATCTTCGATGCTCAATACCGTTTTCCAATTTAATTTTCGTTCGGCTAAAGTAGTATCTGCGTAAACCGCTTCTACATCGCCGGGTCTTCTATCTACTATTTGATAATTAATTTTTATGTTGGTTGCTTTTTCAAAAGCGCTAATAATATCTAAAACAGAATAGCCTAAGCCAGTTCCAATATTATACACTTCTAATTTTGCTTCGTTGCTATGTGAGAGCAGTCTTGAAATTGCGGCTATGTGTGCTTTTGCAAGATCAACCACATGAATATAATCGCGCACACAAGTGCCGTCGTGGGTTTGGTAATCGCCTCCAAAAACATTTAATTGTTTTCTTATGCCTGCTGCTGTTTCGGTAATGTATGGAATTAAATGATGCGGCACGCCATGTTGTATCTCTCCTATTTTTGCCGATTCGTGTGCGCCAATTGGATTAAAATAACGAAGCGTAATCACATTTATATCGTTTGCCTTGGCAACATTTTCTAAAATTTCTTCACCCATTTGTTTGGTATTACCATAAGGCGACATCGCTTTTTGTACCGGTGCTGTTTCTGTAACTGGCAACTGCGTTGGGTTTCCGTAAACAGTACAAGAAGAAGAAAAAACAATATTTTTAATTTTATAAGCTACCATGCATTCTAATAAATTAATGGTAGAGAACATATTGTTGTGGTAATACTTCAGCGGATTTTCGACCGACTCGGCCACTTGCAACATGCCTGCAAAATGAATCACCGCATCGATATTTGAATGCTTACTGAAATAATTAGCTAATGCAGCTTTATCACACATTTCTATTTTTTCGAAATGCGGTCGCACAGCGGTAATGCTTTCAATAATATCAATTACTTCCGCTTTAGAATTCGATAAATTATCAATCACTAACACTTCGTAACCTAATTTAATTAATTCGATCACGGTATGCGAACCAATATAACCTGTACCACCAGTTACTAAAATCTTTTTCATCTTATTTATTGTAGGATACAAAATCT
>CANJWU010000109.1 GCA_947478655.1 Sphingobacteriales bacterium
CTTCTTTGAAAGATAAATTTCAGTACAAAAGCATTATGCAAGTACCGAAATTGATGAAAATCTGTATCAACCAAGGTGTTGGTGCTGCCGTTTCAGATAAAAAATTAATTGATAACGCAGTAGAGGAAATTACGATGATTACCGGTCAACGCGCAGTTGCAACCAAATCAAAGAAAGATATCTCGAACTTTAAATTGCGTAAAGCTGTACCAGTTGGTGTTCGTGTAACACTTCGTGATAATCAAATGTATGAGTTCCTAGACAGATTAATCTCTGTTGCATTACCTCGTATCCGTGATTTCAAAGGTATCAATGATAAAGGTTTTGATGGACGCGGTAACTACACTTTAGGTGTTACTGAGCAAATCATCTTCCCAGAGATCGATATTGATAAAATCAATAAGATCACAGGTATGGATATTACATTCGTTACCAATGCGGAAACAGATAAAGAAGCTTTAGAATTATTAAAAGAGTTTGGTTTACCATTTAAAAATCAAAATAATAACTAAGTAAAATGGCTAAAGAAGGTTTAAAAGCGCGCGAAGCAAAGCGTCAGAGATTAGTTGATAAATATGCTCAAAAAAGAGCTGATTTGAAGGCTGCCGGAGATTTCCAAGGATTAGATAAATTGCCAAAAAACTCTAGCCCTGTTCGTTTACACAACCGTTGTAAATTGACTGGTCGTCCAAGAGGTTATATGCGTCAATTTGGCATCTCAAGGGTTACTTTTAGAGAAATGGCATTAGCTGGAAAGATCCCAGGAGTGACAAAATCTAGCTGGTAAGCAATAAAAAGGAACAAATTATAGGTATAGGTCAAAAATATTCATATCTTTGCCCTCCGCTAAAAATTGAAATTAATTAAGTAGAATTAAAAATAAAATGACTACAGATCCAATAGCAGATTATCTTACAAGAGTAAGGAATGCCATCAAGGCCAACCATCGGGTTGTCGAAATTCCTGCATCTAATATCAAAAAGGAAATCACGAAAGTGCTTTTTGATAAAGGATATATTGCGAATTACAAGTTTGAAGATGCAGGTATTGACAGCAGCATTAAAATTGCTTTAAAATACCATCCGATTACTAAAACTTCGGCAATCAGGAAACTCCAAAGAATCAGTAAACCTGGTTTAAGATCATATTCTGGTACCGCAACGATGCCAAGAGTATTGAATGGTTTAGGAATCGCAATCATCTCTACCTCAAAAGGTGTGATGTCTGACAAAGAAGCAAGACTTCAAAATGTTGGTGGCGAAGTATTATGTTACATATATTAATTAGGAGGACGAAAAAATGTCAAGAATTGGAAAATTACCTATAGCCTTGCCACAAGGCGTAGAATTAACAGTTTCTCCTGAAAATGTAGTAACTGTTAAAGGTCCTAAAGGATCATTAACGCAAGCAGTAGATAAAGATATCATTGTTAAAGTAGAAGAGGGACAAATTATTGTTGCTCGTCCTACGGAACAAAAGAGACATAAAGCATTGCATGGTTTATACCGTTCTCTAGTAAACAACATGGTTGTTGGAGTAACGCAAGGGTATAAAGTAACGCAAGAATTAGTAGGTGTAGGTTACCGTGCTACCAACCAAGGCAACACTTTGGATATGGTATTGGGTTATTCTCACCATTTTGTGTTCGAATTACCTAAAGAAATTAAAGTTACTACTACTGCAGAAAAAGGGCAAAACCCAACTATTATTTTAGAAAGTATAGACAAGCAGTTAATTGGTCAAGTTGCCGCTAAGATCAGATCTTTAAGAGCTCCAGAACCATACAAAGGTAAAGGTATTAAATTTGCTGGTGAGGTATTGAGAAGAAAAGCAGGTAAGTCAGCAGCTAAAAAATAATTAAGAAGAGTCATGGGAAAAAATAAGTCTTCAAGAAGATTAAGAATTAAAAAAGGTATCAGAATTGCCATCAGTGGTACGCCTGAAATGCCTAGACTTTCTGTGTACAGAAGTAACAAAGCAATTTACGCTCAAGTAATTGATGATTTAAACGGAAAAACTTTAGCATTTGCATCTAGCGCGAAAAACGCGGTAGCGACAGATTTGAACAAAGTTGACCAATCAAAAGCGGTAGGCATATTAATTGCAGAAAAAGCAAAAGCTGCTGGTATAGAAAAAGTTGTTTTCGACAGAAACGGTTATTTATATCACGGAAGAATTAAATCTTTAGCAGAAGGTGCTAGAGAAGGTGGTTTACAATTCTAAAAATCAGAAAATGTCAACAGCAAATATAAAAAGAGTAAAAACTACTGATATTGAATTAAAAGACAAATTAGTAAGTATTCAGCGTGTAGCTAAAGTTACTAAAGGTGGTCGTACATTCAGTTTTTCTGCAATCGTTGTGGTTGGAGATGAAAATGGAGTAGTAGGATTTGGTTTAGGAAAAGCGAAAGAAGTAACCGAAGCAATTGCTAAAGGTATCGACGATGCGAAAAAGAATTTAATAAAAGTGCCAATTCACAAAGGTACTGTACCTCACGAGCAATATGGTAAATATTCTGGTGGATACGTATTCTTGAAACCAGCTTCACACGGAACAGGTGTAATTGCAGGTGGTGCAATGCGTGCAGTATTAGAAAGCGCTGGAGTTACAGACGTTTTGGCTAAGTCAAAAGGTTCTTCAAATCCACATAACGTGGTAAAAGCAACAGTAGCTGCATTAGCTAATATGAGAGATGCAATTACAGTAGCTCAACATAGAGGTGTTTCTTTAAATAAAGTATTTAACGGTTAAGAAATTATGTCGAAGATAAAAATTACACAGACCAAAAGTGTCATAGACAGAAGCCTTAGACAAAAGAAAACAATGTTTGCTTTAGGTTTAAGAAAAATGAATCAGACTGTTGAAGTAGAAGCAACTCCTCAAATTTTAGGAATGGTTGCAAAAGTTAATCATCTGATCAAAGTAGAAAATAGTTAATTGTTTTAGCCATTAGGCATAGATTCAACGAAAATGAAATTAAATAATTTAAAACCAGCTATAGGGGCAGTAAAAAGCAGCAAGCGTATTGGTAGAGGAACAGGATCAGGAAGAGGCGGAACCTCAACACGTGGACATAAAGGTGCTGGATCTCGTTCAGGAAATTCAAGTAAGGTTGGTTTCGAAGGTGGTCAAATGCCATTACAACGTCGTATTCCTAAGTTTGGATTCAAAAATATTAACCGCATAGAGCATACAGGTATTAACCTTGATGTTTTACAAGGTTTGATCGAAAAATATAATTTAACAGTAATTGATTTAGAAGTTTTAAGAACACATGGTCTTGCATCTAAAAATGATTTAGTTAAAATTTTAGGTCGTGGAGAATTAAAAGCGAAGATTGAAGTAAAAGCACATGCATTTACTGCAACTGCAAAAGCAGCAATTGAAGCACTAGGTGGATCAACCGTAACTATCTAAATTCATGAAGAGATTTATAGCTACATTAACTAATATTTTTAAAATCGAAGACTTAAGAGTTCGTATTATTAATACAATTCTTTTGTTATTGATTTACCGTGTAGGTTCTTTTATCGTATTACCAGGAATTGATCCTACGCTAATTGGAACAAAAACACAAGACGGTATATTAGGTTTATTAAATATGTTTGCTGGAGGTTCGTTTTCTCGTGCCTCTGTATTTGCATTAGGTGTAATGCCGTATATCTCTGCTTCCATTGTAGTTCAGTTGTTTGGAATTGTAATTCCTTACTTCCAACGCTTACAAAAAGAAGGCGAAAGCGGCAGAAAAAAAGTAAATCAAATTACCAGATACTTAACCATTTTTATTACAGCTGGTCAAGCTATCGGTTATGTTAAAACACAAGTACCACCAGAGGCAATCATGCTTGATTCATTCTTGTTCTCTTTATCTTCTATTTTAATTTTAACAACAGGAACTATGTTCGTGATGTGGTTAGGAGAAAGAATTACAGACAAAGGTTTAGGAAATGGTATTTCATTAATCATCATGATTGGTATTATTGCACAATTGCCTTTAGCATTCTCTTCTGAATTAGTTTCTAGAATGGGTGTAAACGGTGGTGGTTTAATTCCATTCATTATTGAATTAGCAGCATTAGCATTCGTAGTTATTTTAGTGATTTTATTAGTACAAGGAACAAGAAAAATTCCTGTTCAATATGCTAAAAGAATTGTTGGAAATAAACAATATGGTGGTGTTCGTCAATACATTCCATTAAAGGTAAATGCAGCAGGTGTAATGCCAATTATATTTGCGCAAGCTATTATGTTCATTCCAGGAACAATGGCATCTTTCTTACCAGAATCAAGTTTTGCACAATGGATGGGTCCTAACTTAGGTAACCCTATGTCATTATCTTATAATTTATTATTCGCGTTTTTAATTATCGCTTTCACTTATTTCTACACTGCAATTACCGTAAATCCTACGCAAATGGCAGATGATATGAAACGTAATGGAGGTTTTGTACCCGGCATTAAACCCGGCAGAAAAACAGGCGAGTTTATCGACGGTGTTATTTCTCATATTACATTACCAGGATCTATCTTCTTAGCAATTGTGGCTATCATGCCTTCAATCGCAGTGATGGTAGGCATCAACAGTCAGTTTGCCCATTTTTATGGTGGAACATCGTTGTTGATTATGGTTGGTGTAGTATTAGATACTTTACAACAAATTGAAAGTCATTTATTAATGCGTCACTATGATGGATTAATGAAAACAGGAAGAATTAAAGGTCGCACACCAGCGGGTGCAGCAGCCATATAATATCCGCGTTATTGTATGATTACTTACAAAAGCGCAGAAGAAATTGAATTAATTAGAGAGAGTTCTTTACTTGTTGGCAAAGCCTTAGCAGAGGTTGCAAAAATAATTCGACCAGGTATTACACCTTTAGAATTAGATA
>CANJWU010000110.1 GCA_947478655.1 Sphingobacteriales bacterium
ATTCGATATTGATGCGAGTAATATCATCGTAACCAATGGCGGCTCGGAAGCCATTACCATTGCCATTAATACTTGTTTAAATCCTGGTGATGAAATTATTATTCCAGAACCATTTTATGCGAACTACAATGGCTTTACTTGTATGTCTGATGTAGTCGTAAAACCAATAGTTTCCAGCATCGAAAACGGATTTGCATTGCCAGCAATTGCCGAATTCGAAAAAATTATTACTGCAAAAACAAAAGCAATCATGATTTGCAATCCAAATAACCCAACAGGTTATTTATATTCTCGCGAAGAATTGGAAGCTTTAAAAGCATTGGCTTTGAAATACGATTTATATATTTTTTCTGACGAAGCCTACAGAGAATTTTGCTACGATGGAAAAGCATTTGTTTCACCAATGCATTTAGATGGATTGGAAGAACATGTAATTGTGTTAGATACAGTTTCTAAAAGATACAGCGCTTGCGGCGCAAGAATTGGCGCATTGGTTACCAAGAATAAAGAAGTATTAGCAGCAGCGCTAAAATTTGCACAGGCTAGGTTAAGCCCGCCTGCAATAGGCCAAATTGCTGGTGAAGCAGCGATCGATACGCCATCAAGTTATTTCGAAAAAGTAAACAAAGAATATACCGAGCGAAGAGATTTATTAGTAAGCGAATTAAATAAAATGGAAGGCGTGTTTTGCCCTAACCCAGGTGGTGCATTTTATGCAGTGGTGCGTTTACCCATAGACGACTCCGATAAATTTTGCCAATGGATGTTGGAATCATTTGCACACGAAAACCAAACCGTAATGATGGCTCCCGCTACCGGATTTTATTCTACGGCAGGAGCAGGTAAAAACGAAGTACGTTTAGCTTATGTATTAAAGAAAGAAGACTTAGCCGCAGCTTTACAATGTTTAGCAGCAGCATTAAAAGTTTATCCAGGTAAAACCAATTAAGTACATACGCTCAGGTTAAAAATTGCGTATCTTTGTAGTATTAAACATTCCAGGGGCTGCTTGGAATTGACAGGGTGGAAGATTTGGTGGTAAGCATGCAGGGCTTTTGTGTAATTGCCCTTAAAAGAAATTGCTCAAATTTTAAATGGCGAAAATAACTACGCTCTTGCTGCGTAATTATAACAGGATGTTATAATTGCCTCTTTCATAATTAGATTATGAAGCGAGATGTCTCCCAGAAGCGCTGAACGGCCGCGTCTGATTTCGAGGCACTGAAAAAGTCGGGATAGGAAAAGTAAAGTTTCGATGCTTCTCCAAAATCAAGAAACTAAGAAATTTGTAGCCAGTTTAGGAGCAGCAAGTTTCCGACAATTAAACCTAAAATAAGCATGTAGAAAGCGATTCAGGTCCCATGTTTGGACGAGGGTTCGACTCCCTCCAGCTCCACTTAGAATAAAAAAATGCCCTTCGAGTTTCGAAGGGCATTTTCTTGTTTTAGGAAATTGCTATAAAATTGCTATATACTTATTTATTCTCGAAATTAATTCTTCAAAAGTAGGTTGTCCCTGATAATAAAGTGCTGCAGTTTTTTTATATCGGCTTTCGTATGCAGATCTAATTTCTTTTGATGACAAAATAAAGGCTTCGTTTTCTTTAATCGGAATTTCAAAATCTACTTTCGGAAATCTTTTTTCTTTATGTTTAGCGTATGCTAGTGTACCTATAAACTTCAAAACTTCTTCGTTACCTAATAAACAATATACATCGTAATATTGGCGCATAAAATTGACACCAGTCATGCCATTGATTTGTTCATTTCTGAATTTTGTAGCAATTGTTTGGAGTTTTTCAACCAATGTATAGCCCGGATGATAACATATGATATCCGTTGCTGTATTATTAAAGATAGCTACTTTACTTTGAATTGCTTTATCATAAGCCCATGAACTTATTGATATTGCTGCGTTCGGTGTAATATCATCAAAGCCTGCTTCCAACAGGATCCCTTCTTTTGCTCCTTCAACTTGATCAAAGATATTATTGTAATACAAACGGATACCACCACTTCGATAATTCTCTGTTTCATCAAACTCAATATCACGGTCAATTTTAATAATGCCTATGATATTGATTTCTGTTGCTAACCAATCGTAAAATAATTTTCTTTTTTCCGCATTATTTTTATTTGTATTCTTTGGATTTTCATTGATGCCAAATTTCTCAGGTGGTTTGATATGAATGTCAATATCTTCGGAAAAGCGATGGATAATTTTATATCCTTTTGACAAGGAAGTTCCTCCTTTGAGTTCAAAATTAAATCCTTGCTGTTTTAAACCATACAAGACGTGCATAATCCAATAATCTTTCTCAACCAATCCCGGCTCAATGCCTTTTTCGTCTGCGATAATTTTTATCAAGTCAGCATAATCTTTATGCTCATGAAGAAAGTTAGACATGTACTTTCTCCTTGTTTATTACTTCCTTAAATAGCTTCTTTGCTTTTACGCTACCGTATTTTGTTATGGCAAGTTTAAGCTTTTGAGTAGGTAGTTGTTTAGCTTTTGATAAAACTTTATTTAAAACTATTGCTCGGTCTTCCGCCAGTTCATCCAAATTATTTACCAAATCAACCAATAAAAATTCTTGAGTTATTTTGGTGGGGAAATCATATTTGCGTTGAAAATCAAATTCCCTATTACCAAGCTTGAATATACCATGACGTTTATGATTATAAACAACCTTTTTATTGTAAAGCTGGGTTGTACCAACGCCAAGACTATTATATGAATTAGGAGAAACAAGTAAGAAGCGATCATCTTTTAGAAACCCCCGAACTAAAACATCTTCATCAGGTGGAACTTTACCAAACGCAGATATTTTAGGAACATAATACAAGCCCTGAGCAAGTTTTTCTAATACGCTCTCTTCAACAAGTTTTTCAAGATGCCTATCGATGGCATTTGACCACTCAATCATGTCTTCTCTGCGGTAAACACGACCTTGTTTTAAACGCGATTTAAGTACTTCTAATCTATTCATAACCATTTAATCTTTACAAATATAAAAAATGTGAAAACAAAATGCAAGTAATTTTAGTAAAATTTCATGCATTTATAGTTAATACAAAAGCAGCTAAATGAAATTTTCGTGTCAATATTCGGATAATTACGAATAAATACGGATATAAACCCAATATTCTTGCGTTGCGCCTAAAATTTTGGTATCAATTATTTGGAAGTTAAATTTGCAAGCAAGGAGCATCGAACGCAAACTTTGTAAATTTACATACGTTGTTTAAAAAAACCATTCATTATTTGAATGGTTTTTTTGTTTAAGACATTACATTATTTCAAAGCGAATTTCATTATACTAAATATATTACCTTTGAATACCATGCTTGATGCTGCTGATATAAATAACATAAAATCTTTTTTAGACGAAAAGGTCGATGAATTCAATAGGATTAATTTTATTGAACTCGATCCAATTTCCATTCCACACAGATTCAGTTTAAAAGAAGACATCGAGATTGCTGGATTTCTAGCGGCAACCATTGCTTGGGGCAACCGAAAAAGTATTATTCAAAACGCCAATAAATTAATGGATGATATGGGCGAAAGCCCATTCGATTATGTAATGAATGCTACTAATAAAGAATTAAATAAATTACAATTTGTACATCGCACTTTTAATAGTGATGACCTTCGGGTTTTTATTAAATGTATTAGAAACATATATAAAAACTTAGGCGGGATGGAAAAAATATTTGCAAGCGCGGCTACCAATGATTCTATGCAGCCTGCCATAGCGGAGTTTAAGCGTGTGTTTTTTAGTATCAAACATTTAGCAAGAACCGAAAAACATGTGAGTGATCCAGATAAGGGCAGTTCGGCAAAACGAATAAACATGATGCTAAGGTGGTTTGTTAGAAAAGATAACAGAGGCGTAGATTTCGGCATTTGGAACAACTCCATTAAACCAGCTCAATTGAGTTTACCATTGGATGTGCACACTGGAAATATTGCCAGGAAATTGGGTTTATTACACAGAACACAGAATGATGCAAAAGCGGTGCAAGAGATAGATCTAATTTTACGCAGCTTCGACCCTACCGACCCTGTAAAGTATGATTTTGCGCTGTTTGGCTTGGGCGCTATTGAAAAGTTTTAATTCTGCTGCGGCAAAGCTTTTTAATAAAAAACTATTCCCTACTTTCGTTGTTAGCTAATAGCAATTCAACCAAATGGAATCATCAATTATCAGCATTTCGCATTTAGCCAAAAACTATGGCAGTTTTCAAGCTGTAAAAGATGTGAACATTACCGTTAACAAAGGCGATGTGTATGGCATTCTAGGGCCCAATGGAGCTGGTAAAAGTACCACCATTCGCTGTATGCTATCGCTCATCAATGCTTCGGCAGGCAGCATCAGTTTATTTGGTCACGATATTAAAACCCATCGCAAAGAAGCGCTCAGCAAAATTGGTTGCATTGTAGAAAAGCCCGACTTCTATAAATACTTATCGGCCGAAACCAACTTAGCTATTTTTGGAAGAATGGCTGGAGCAGATGTCAGCAAAAAAAATCTTCATAAAATGCTTTCTTTTGTAGGATTAGCAGGCAGAGAAAAAGATAAGGTAAGCGGCTTTTCGCATGGCATGAAACAAAGATTAGGCATTGCACAAACTTTATTGCACAACCCCGATTTAATTATTTTAGACGAACCCACTACAGGTCTTGATCCACAAGGCATCATCGACATTCGAAATTTAATTTTAAACCTTAAAAATGAATTTCAAAAAACCATTGTATTGTCTTCGCACATACTTTCAGAAATTGAATTAATTGCCAATAGAATGGTGATTATTAATAAAGGCATTACTGTTGTAGAAGGCAGTGTACAAGCACTTCTGAACC
>CANJWU010000111.1 GCA_947478655.1 Sphingobacteriales bacterium
ATTAGAAAGTTTCTCTAACGAATACATTGGAACAATGAGTCATCAGAAAACTTGTGCGCCGTTTTTAGATAGTCTAATTGCAGAAAGCTATTTATTGGAACATGCTTTTGCGAACGGCAAAAAATCAAACGAAGCCATGCCAAGTATTTTTGCTTCTTTGCCCTCTTTGTTAAACGAATCTTATATCAATACCGTTTATCAAAACAATGAATTAAGCAGCCTTCCTAATTTATTAAAACAGAAGGGTTATTATACTGCATTTTACCATGGAGGCATTAACGGCTCTATGAATTTTGATGCTTTTGCTAAAAAAGCAGGCTTTGATAATTATTTTGGCATGAACGAATACCCTACTATAGCCGATTATGATGGACATTGGGGCATTTATGACGAGCCTTATTTTGAATACGTATCGCATGAGCTGGGCTCTTTACCGAAACCATTTATGGCCGGAATATTTTCTTTGTCTTCTCATCCACCATACGATTTGCCAGAAACTCGTAAAAATGATTTTCCAGAGATGGCAACCGCGAAGCAAAAGAGTTTTAGGTATACCGATTTAGCTTTGAAGAAATTTTTTGAATATGCCAAAACCAAAAACTGGTATACCAACACTTTATTTGTAATTGTACCCGACCATACACCAGACGCCGACGCCATTGCTTATGATACTAAGGTAGCTTATTATCAAATTCCCATTATTTTATTCGACCCTTCGAGTAAAAACTTAATTGGCAAATCGCCACAAGTTGCTCAGCAAATAGACATCATGCCGACAATATTAGATTACCTGCATTTCGATCATCCATTTATGGCTTTTGGAGAAAGCGCTTTGCGAAAAAAACAATATCCATATGCCATAAATTATAGAGATGGAATCTATCAAACCATTGATTCTACTCATGTTTTACAGTTTGCAGAAGACCGCACCTTGGCTTTTTATAATTATCAAATAGACCCCTATTTAAAAAATAATTTGCGCAACAACACGGATGCGAAAGAAAATAAAATGAAAGAATTTACAGCGGCATATATACAACAGTTCAATGACGCATTAATAGAAAACAAGTACCAAACAATTGAAGATAAAAATAGTATTCATCATTAATCCAATTGCAGGAGGAAAAAACAAAAACCATTTCTCTAAAGTAATTGCTAGCCATTTAAACACATCAAAATTTGAATATGATCTTATTCAAACCGAAAGTGAAAAACACGCCTACGAATTAACCAAAGCAGCCATATTAAATGGCGCGGAGATAGTTGTTGCTGTTGGAGGAGACGGCACCATCAACGAAATTGGATCGGCATTAATAGGTAGTGCAGGAACCTTAGCCATTATACCTTATGGTTCTGGTAATGGTTTGGCCAGATCCTTAAAAATTCCAATGAACACTATTCAAGCCGTTAAATTAATCAATCAATTTAAAACAGCTAAAATTGATGCCGCAAAACTGAATGAACATTATTTTTTCAATATGTCGGGCATGGGATTTGATGCGCACATTAGTCATGTTTTTGCAAAGGATAAAAACAGAGGTTTGCTAGGGTATGTTAAAGCTACTTTTAGTGAATTAAAAAATTACCGTAGTAAAAATTACAAAATTATTATTGATGGAAAAACACTAGAAGAAGATGCTTTTATTTTAAGTGTGGCCAATTCTAGCCAATACGGAAACGAAGCCCACATAGCACCTCGGGCCGAATTACAAGACGGCTTATTAGATTTAGTAATTGTAAAACCATTTCCATTATACTTAATGCCATTGTTGGCGCTGCGAATGTTTTTGAAGACAGCCGACCAATCAAAATACTTCATTAGTTTACAAGGAAAATCGATATTAATTAATCGTAACAACAATGTAATTCATTTAGATGGAGAACCAAAATTGGTCACAGAAAATATTCAAATTCAAATTTTAGCTAAGGCTATAAATGTAATTGTTCCATAACATGTCAAAAAAAAATAGCAGTGGTGGCATAATGTATTCTACCAATCCAGATTTCGAATTTCCACAAGCATCGGAAGAAACAAGTAGTACACCTGCCAATAACCAACAAGATTTGCGCGTGCAATTAGATAAAAAGCAAAGAGCGGGTAAGGCGGTTACTTTAATTACCGGTTTTGTTGGTTTAGGCTCCGACCTACTTGATTTGGGCAAAAAATTAAAATCGAAATGTGGCGTAGGTGGTACGGTAAAAGATGGCGAAATTATCATACAAGGAGATTTCAGAGAAAAAATCATTCAAATACTGCAAGCAGAAGGCTATAAAGTAAAAAGAATTGGCGGATAAACATTGTTTTTAGTAATTTGCGCCACCTATTTATGTATCTATTAACATCGAAAAACAGCATTAAATGAATAATGAATTTGGATTGAGAGCAAGCAATGCAAGTGTTGCTACTTTAGGGTTAGCAAATGTTGCGGCAGCTTATTGGAATATGACACCCGCTGAATTAGTGGAAGAAGCAATTGTTAGAGGCGAAGGCAGACTAGTAGATTCTGGCGCATTAGCTGCAGACACTGGCGAGTTTACCGGAAGATCACCTAAAGACAGGTTTATTGTTAAAGACGCCATTACCGAAAATGCAGTTTGGTGGGGAGATGTAAACATTCCATTTGATAGCCAAAAATTTGATTTATTATACCATAGAGTTTGCGCTTATTTAGCAGGCAAAGAAATTTTTGTAAGAGATGCTTATGCTTGTGCAGATCCAAAATACCGCACCAATATTCGTGTAGTTACCGAGCAAGCGTATCATAATATTTTTGCGAATAATTTATTTTTACGTCCAACGAAAGAGGAAATATTAAACTTTTCGCCAGAGTGGACCATCGTTAACGCCCCTGGTTTTAAAGCCGATCCAGCCATTGATGGAACACGCCAACATAATTTTGCCATTTTAAATTTCAGCAAAAAAATTATTTTAATTGGCGGAACTGGTTATACAGGCGAAATTAAAAAAGGAATTTTCGGAGTATTAAATTTTGTTTTACCGCACGATAAAAATGTGTTGTCGATGCATTGTTCGGCAAACATTGGCAAAGATGGCGACACGGCTATTTTCTTTGGCTTATCTGGAACGGGTAAAACGACTTTATCTGCCGATCCAAACAGGGGTTTAATTGGCGATGATGAACATGGATGGGCATCTGATACGGTATTTAATTTAGAAGGCGGTTGTTATGCAAAATGCGTAGACTTAACCAAAGAAAAAGAACCAGAAATTTGGGAGGCTATTAAATTTGGCGCTTTGCTTGAAAACATTGTTTGTTACGAGGAAACCAGCACGGTAGATTTTTCAAATATTTCTAAAACAGAAAACACGCGAGTTGCTTATCCAATCAATCACATAGCGAATGCAGTAGAACCTTCTATAGCAAGTAATCCTAAAAATATTTTCTTTTTAACCTGTGATGCATATGGCGTTTTGCCACCAATTTCGAAGTTAGATGCAGGCCAAGCGATGTACCATTTTATTTCTGGTTATACTGCAAAAGTAGCAGGAACAGAAGCAGGAGTTACCGAACCACAAACTACTTTTTCTGCTTGTTTTGGAAAAGTATTTTTACCCTTACATCCTGCAAAATATGCAGAAATGTTGGGCAAGAAAATGAAAGAACACCAAGTGAATGTTTGGTTAGTGAATACCGGTTGGACCGGAGGTGCTTATGGCACTGGCTCCAGAATGAAATTAAGTTATACACGCGCCATGATTACTGCAGCATTGAACGGAGCACTTGCTGGCGTTGAGTTTGAGCAGCATCCAGTTTTTGGATTGCAAATGCCAACTACTTGTCCAAATGTACCTTCAGAAATTTTAAATCCAAGAAATACTTGGAGCAGCGCAGCAGATTACGATCAAAAGGCAAATGAATTAGCTCAAAAATTTATTAAGAATTTCGAACAATATGCCGATGGTGTTTCTCCCGAAATAGTTGCAGCAGCACCAATCGCAAAATCATAAAAAAATAATCAAAAAATAAAAAAGATGGCTTTAGAAACACAAGGAAAATTACATGAGATTTTTGATCCGCAACAAATCACAGAGCGATTCAAAAAAAGAGAGTTTGTAGTAGAAATAGATGACAATGGATATTTACAACATGTAAAATTTCAATTGAATCAAGATAAATGCAGTTTAGTAGATGCCTATCAAATTGGCGACCAAATTAAAGTTTCTTTTAATTTAACAGGACGCCAGTTTACTCGCAAAACAGGCGAATTAGATTATATCACCAATGTGGTTGCTTGGAGATTAGAGCGCGTGGGCGCAGGAGCTGGTGCAAGTGCATCTGCTGCACCTATGCCTACAGAACCACCTGCATTTAATATTGGCAGCGCAGAAGGAGCAGACGATTCGCTTCCATTTTAAAAAGGAAATTTAGGCTTAAATCACTGAATATCATTCACTTAACTTTTAACATATAATTTTAAGTTAATTTTACATTAATAAATGATTTCAAAATTTTTTTATCCCTAAAATATTCTATTTTTGTGTGCCTTTAATACGTTTCAGGCAATTTTTATCTAAACAGTATCGTTAAATCTTAAAAATAAAAACTAATTAATAAAACAATGGCAAACGAAGCAAAAGTAGCTGCTGCTGCAAAAGTTGAAAAAGGGAATGGATTGAGTACTTTTTTCGCATCATTTACTATTCCACTATGTTTATTGGTGGGTATCTTAATTTTCACATTTGTGATGGGTGCGCCTTCAAACTTTGAAGGAAATGATCCAGCGAATCACCCAGTTCAAGAAGGTGCAGGACACGTATTAGGTTTGATCCACAAAGGTGGTTATATCGTACCTATTTTATTGTCATTGGTTTTAATGAACATTAC
>CANJWU010000112.1 GCA_947478655.1 Sphingobacteriales bacterium
AAGACTTCTGCAGGATCTCTATCTAATAACTGCGATAAATTTAATCTTGCAATGGCTAATTGATTTTCTGCATTGGTTAAATTCAATTGATCTCTTGCTAATTGCGCTTTACTTTCTAATAAATCACCTTGTGTACTATTTCCTACTTCAAAATTTTTGTTCGCTCTTTCGAATTGTTGTAAACTTATTTTTAATTGCTCTTGCGCAACAAGCGTTAGGTCTTGATTATATAATACATTTAAATAATAATTAATTACTGTTAGCGTAATGTCGTTTTTAATTTTAGCTAAACTCGCTACCTCTGCAGCTAAATCGAAAGTCTGCGCTTGGTAATTATATAGCTTTTGTCCCGCTCCAAAAATAGTAACCTGCGAATTAATGCCTGTTGAAAAAGAATTAAAACTTTGAAATTCCGAAGAACTGGTTACGGGATTGACAGACAATCCATAGTTTTTTGAATTAGATGCGCTTGCATTAAAAGATGGCAATAGCGCATTTTTACTTTGTGCTAAATCGATTGAAGCCAAATCAACATTCAGCTTATATTGTTTGATGGTTAAATTATTTTCGAGTGCATAACTAATGCAATTTTCTAAAGACCAAGTTTGGCTTTGGGCTTGCAGCTGGGCAAAGCCAAATACAAAACAGCTAGTCCATAAGAGCAATATCGTTTTTTTCATATTTCAGAAACAAAAATATAATTTGAACTGCAAAAATATAGTAATTTAGCTCCATATCCTTAATAAATTGCTAAATTACCGTAACATTTTTTTTACTTGATGTACCTCAGCAAAACACCCAAATTACTAAAAGCATTATATCCCAATCTTATTTGGGATTTTCACGCGCACAAAGGGGTGGTGTATTTAACTTTCGATGATGGCCCAATTCCCGAAGTAACACCCTATGTTTTGCAAGTGCTTGCACAATACCAAATTAAAGCAACTTTTTTCTGCATTGGCGACAATGTTCGAAAACATCCTGGTGTTTTCGAAGAAATTATAAAAGCAGGGCATGCCATTGGAAACCATACATTTAATCATTTAAATGGTTGGGGTACAGACAAAAACACTTATCAGCAAAATACGCTTGCTTGCGAACCTTATTTTAAAACAAACTTATTTCGCCCCCCTTATGGCAGAATTAAAAGGAGCCAAATAAAACTACTCCAAGAAAAGTTTAAAATTGTGATGTATGATGTGTTAAGTGGTGATTTTGACCAAAAAAGCAGCCCCGAAAAATGCTATCAAAATGTACTCAAACATTCGAGCGATGGCGCTATTATCGTTTTTCATGATAGCCTGAAAGCATATGCCAATCTCAAAGAATCACTACCAAGATCTATAGAAGCACTATTAAACCAAGGTTTTCGATTCGAAACAATCAAATAAACAAATGCAAAATTGATCGAAAAAAAATAATAATTTATCCTAAATTCGCGGTAGAAAATAAATTATTATGGCATTTGATATAGAAATGATTGAAAAGGTTTATGCAAACCTTGACGCGAAAGTTAACGCAGCGCGCAAAATTGTAAACAAACCCCTTACTTTAACCGAAAAAATATTATACGCCCATTTATGGGAAAGTGCTACAGAAGCCTATAGCAGAGGAAAATCTTATGTAGATTTTGCACCAGACAGGGTGGCGATGCAAGACGCAACTGCGCAAATGGCCTTATTGCAATTTATGCAAGCAGGCAGAGCAAAAGTAGCTGTTCCATCTACTGCTCATTGCGACCATTTAATTCAAGCTAAAGAAGGTGCAAATGCCGACTTAGCCACTGCAAATTCTCAAAATAAAGAAGTTTACGATTTCTTAGCTTCTGTTTCTAATAAATATGGCATTGGTTTTTGGAAACCAGGTGCTGGAATTATTCACCAAGTAGTGTTAGAAAATTATGCATTCCCTGGAGGTATGATGATTGGTACAGACTCTCACACAGTAAATGCTGGTGGCTTAGGTATGATTGCCATTGGTGTGGGTGGTGCAGATGCTTGCGATGTAATGGCTGGCTTACCTTGGGAATTAAAATTTCCAAAATTAATTGGTATAAAGTTAACAGGTAAATTATCTGGTTGGACTTCTGCCAAAGATGTGATTTTAAAAGTTGCTGGAATTTTAACGGTAAAAGGTGGAACAGGTGCCATCGTAGAATATTTTGGCGAAGGCGCACTGTCATTATCTTGTACAGGAAAAGGAACCATTTGTAATATGGGTGCAGAAATTGGTGCAACCACTTCTATTTTTGGTTACGACGAAAAAATGGCCGCTTATTTAAGAGGCACCGAACGTGCAGACATCGCTGATCTAGCAGATAAAGTAGCTCATCATTTAACTGGTGATGCAGAAGTATATGCCAACCCAGAAAATTATTTTGACGAATTAATTGAAATAGATTTATCAACCTTAGAGCCGCAAATTAATGGACCATTTACGCCAGATTTGGCTTGGCCCATTTCAAAATTTGCTGCAGCAGTAAAAGAAAATAATTGGCCATCGAAATTGGAAGTTGGATTAATTGGTTCATGTACCAATTCATCTTACGAAGATATTTCTAGAGCAGCATCTATTGCGCAACAAGCAGTGGATAAACACTTACAAGCAAAATCAGAATATACCATTACACCAGGATCTGAACAAGTACGCTATACGGTAGACAGAGATGGCTATCTAGCCACTTTTGCTGCAATGGGTGGTGTGGTGCTTGCCAATGCTTGTGGACCATGTATTGGACAATGGGCTCGACATGGTGCAGAAAAACAAGAAAGAAATGCAATCATCACTTCGTTCAATAGAAATTTTGCCAAACGCGCAGACGGCAATCCAAATACTTTTGCTTTTGTTGCTTCGCCAGAAATTGTAACCGCATTAGCGATTGCAGGCGACTTAACATTTAATCCTTTAACAGACACGCTTATCAATTCAAAAGGCGAACAAGTTAAATTAGATGAGCCAAAAGGAATTGAATTACCTATTAAAGGTTTTGCAGTGGAAGACGCAGGATACCAAGCGCCAGCTACAGATGGAAGTAAAGTAACCGTGTTGGTAGCAGAAAATTCTAGCAGATTACAATTACTAGCTCCATTTGCTGCTTGGGAAAAACAAGATATCAAAGGCTTAAAATTATTAATTAAAGCCAAAGGGAAATGTACTACCGATCATATTTCTATGGCTGGTCCATGGTTAAAATTCCGTGGACATTTAGATAATATTTCGAATAACATGTTGATTGGTGCTATTAACTTTTTCAACGATACAGCAGATACAGTAAAAAATCAATTAACCGGCGAATATGGCGCAGTTCCTGCTACACAGCGTGCTTACAAAGCAGCTGGAATTGGTTCGATTGTAGTTGGTGATGAGAATTATGGAGAAGGATCTTCCAGAGAGCACGCAGCAATGGAACCTCGTCATTTAGGTGTTCGTGCCATTTTGGTAAAATCATTTGCTAGAATTCATGAAACTAATTTAAAGAAACAAGGTATGCTTGCCTTAACATTTGCAAACAATGCCGATTACGATAAAATTTTAGAAGATGATACCATTGACATTAATGGATTAAACGAATTTGCGCCAGGCAAACAACTGAGCATTTGTTTAAACCATGCAGATGGAAGCAAGGAAACAATAATGGTTAACCATACTTATAACCAACAACAAATTGAGTGGTTTAAGGCTGGAGGTGCATTAAACATTATACGCGCAAGCGTTAACTAATTAAAAAAAAGGGTTCAGCCCTTTTTTTTTGCTCAAAAAATACGCAGATGAAAATTACACTTTTAGTTGTCGGTAAAACAAATGATGCTTATTTAATAGAAGGTATAGAAAAATACACCAAAAGATTAATTCATTATTGTAAGTTTCAACTAATCGAAATTCCTGAATTAAAAAACACCAAAAGCTTAAGCGAAGAACAACAAAAAGAAAAAGAAGCGGAATTAATCTTAAGTAAAATTACCAATACCGATTTAGTGATGCTATTAGACGAAACCGGAAAACAATTTAGCTCGGTAGATTTTAGCAAACAAATGAACAACTGGCAAAATCAATCGATTGGCTCGGTTGTCTTTGTAGTGGGCGGTCCTTATGGTTTTGATCAAAAAATAAAAGCAAGGGCAAATGGAGAAATTTCACTTTCTAAAATGACTTTTTCGCATCAAATGGTGCGCTTGTTTTTTGTAGAACAAATTTATCGGGCATTTAGTATTTTAAAAGGAGAGCCCTATCATCATGCTTAAAATATGGAAATAAAAAAAACCCAAATGTTCATTTGGGTTTTTTTTATTTTGCTGATGCAAATTACGATGCTGGTTCTTCGTTTGCTACTGGAGCTTCTTCATCAAACAAAGGTAAGGTTGCAAGAAACACATACCAGGAAATAATTTTTTTAATATCCGAAGCGTAAACCCTTTCCACATCGTGGTTAGGAACAATGCTCGTAAAATATTTACGTAATATTTTATTGTCTGCTTTTGGATCTGGGATTGCATTACTAGCAGCAGATGATTTCATTTTCTCTAAAATACTGATCAAAGTAATGTCCTCTTCTTGGTCACCAAAAACAGTAATATCCTCTAATGTGGCAAGCTTTGTACTTGCATTGGTAATTAATTTATTTTTCAAACCATCCATGGTTTCTAAAATAAAGCCCGCTTTATTTTGACCAATTACACGATACAATCCTGGCTTACCAGTTACCGAAACAATTCCTCTTAAATTCATATAATTATTCAGTTACTGTTATTCCAATAATCGCATCGCCTTGTGCAATAGCATCTACTAGGTCTACATTTTCTATTACTTTACCAAATACCGTATGGTTTCTATCTAG
>CANJWU010000113.1 GCA_947478655.1 Sphingobacteriales bacterium
ATAAGGGAATACAATGGCTTTCATAATAATATAATCGCGTTGCTTTGGCGGCTTTTGCATAATGACTAAATCAATTTCGCCTGTGCTAGGATTGATTTTGGTAAACTTAGCTTTAATGCCTACCGCATCTGATTCTTGAGGCAAATCAAATTGGTAATTATTTTTAATTACAAATATGGGTGTGATCAATGTTTCTCTATCATCGTTGATGATTCTCAAATCGGCACCTACTGCAATATCATTACTTTCTAGCGTGATATCTTTAACCTTCACCTGACTATTTAATCCTGCTAAAACAATAATGCCTTTATCGTAGCGAATGGTATCTCCTATTTTAATCGTATAGTTTTTTGTATTGGTATAGGCTTCGTCTTCGTTATGCCCATCGTGCATTTGATGCGTTTCTTCTTTTTGAGGAACCGAACTTACATGGGTATAAATATCGTGCGATAAATAATGTTTAGTATCTGGCGAAGCAATTAAACCCATTTTTGGATTCACTTGAGCATTTGGATACAATAAAAACGAATGCACTATTTTGCCATTTTTATCTAATTCATCGTAATGAACTTTATAATAGGTATTGGGTGGCGCTAATGAATCACCTAAGTAAGTCAATTCATAATTTCCCATTTTAAGCGGTTCGTCTTTCCACAATAGAATATTTTCTTTGGTATTTTTTTCGCTGAATTCTTTACCGTAATTGTATCCAGAATTATTAATACTCAACACTTCGCTTTTAGAGGCTGCTATTAGCGCTCCCAATAACAATAGCGCAAAGCCCATGTGTGCAATGGCCGAACCAGCTAATTTTATTTTTCCTTTGAAAACAGATAGTAAAATTTCTCCATTGGCAAACACCGCAAAGTTTGCCGCAAATACCAATAATGCAAAAGGAATTAATTGAAAATAGCCTGCAAAATAACAAATGATGCTGGAGGTAATGCAACTTAATAATAAGGTGATGAAAAATACTTTTTTGAATTTTTGAGGATCCGTATTTTTATATTTTAAAAATTGTGCAAATCCAGAAATAATTAAAATTAACACTGCAATTGGAATTTGCCATTTATTATAATGGTCAATTACATTTACTGGTGGCGCAATATTGCTACCAAATAATTTATTGATTACCGGAATAGAAGTAGTTAAGATTACTTGGAAACAAGAAATACCTAACATGACCGCGCCAATGAATAACCAAAATTCTCTCGAATAGGTTTCTTCATCTTTTTGCGTTCTCGGAAAATGTTTCCAATTTTTAATTAATAAATAAGAACCAATTCCTAAGAAAACTAAAATATAAATAACCAATTGACCCGACATACCAAGGTCTGTAAATGCATGTACAGAAGCATTTCCAAGAATTCCACTTCTAGTTAAAAAGGAAGCATAAAGAACCAATACATAACTAATGAAGACTAAAAATAATGCAGTAAAATAAGAATGTCCGGTATGTTTATAAGCTAACATCACATGCACTCCTGCAATTAAGGTTAACCATGGAATTAAAGATGCATTTTCTACTGGATCCCAAGCCCAAAAACCACCAAAGTTTAACGCTTCATATGCCCAAAAAGAACCCATGATAATGCCAGTTCCTAAAACCATAACGGCAAACAAAGCCCAAGGCAATGCGGGTTTCATCCATTCATCGTATTTCTTTTGCCAAACACCTGCAAGCGCAAAAGCAAATGGCACCACCATAGAGGCAAAGCCTAAAAACAAAGTTGGCGGATGAATGACCATCCAATAATTTTGTAGTAATGGATTTAATCCATTACCATCTTTAATTAAAGATAAATAATCTGCTCTTTGGAAGATGGGCGCTTGCAATGCGTTGCGCAATAATATAAATGGATTAGAACCAATCACATGTCCAAGAATTTCTACGCCTAATAACATAGACATAATTAAAACTTGTGAAAGCATGACAATGGCTATAACCGAAGGTTCCCATTTTCTTGCAAAAAAACGTAGCACCAATGCCAAACACATTTGCCAAAATGACCACAATAAAAAACTACCCTCTTGTCCTTCCCAGAAACATGAAATAATGTATTTAGTTGGCAAGGTGGTGCTCGAATGAGCCCAAGCATAATGGTATTCGAAATAATGGTTACCGATGATAACTGCTAAACTTACAATGATACCAATGATGGCTATCGCATGCACATACAAAGCGGTTCGCGCAATTTTTAACCACGAATTTTCGGCAGTTTTGGCTGCAAAAAAATAAGCAATTGTGGTAAGTAATGCCGTTGAAAAAGCCAACACTACTGCAAAATTACCAGCTATACCGGGTAACAAATGTTCCCCTAAAAATTTTATTTCCATGAATTTATTTTGAAAGAATAGGATATGCTATGATGATTGCGCTTTGAACTCTTTGGTCTCTACTTTGTCATTCGTGTATTTTGAAGGACATTTCATTAAAATTTTAGAGGCATGAAATGTTGCATCTTGCATTTTTCCAATTAATACAATCTGTTCAGATTTTTCGAAGTCTTGTGGTTTAGTTCCAGCGTAAATAACTTTACACTCTTCTCCTTCTTGGTCTTTCACATAAAAAGAAAAATAATTGGCGTCTTGAATTGGATTATAAATCATTTCCTTTTCTTTCTGTAATTTACCAACTACATGAATTTCTTTATTGCTTTGTTTTGACTCTGCAAAACTTGCATAAGAACTAGAATCGGAGAAAGTACTCACGATGGCTGCAATGGCAATGGCAATAACTAAAATGCCAATTAAATGGGTCTTTTTCATTTGCTGATTTAAATCACTCAAAATTAAGCATAAAAACCGATTTTAAGCAATATTTTAGCTATTTCTTTCGCCTATTTGTTGACGCCACATGGCATAATATAAGCCCTTTAAAGCTAATAAATCTTCGTGTTTGCCTTCCTCAATTACCAAGCCTTTTTCTAAGACTACAATATTGTCGGCATGCATAATAGTAGATAATCGATGAGCAATCATGATGGTAATATGTTGTTCACCTTGGGCAATTTTTTTAATGGTGTCGTTGATTTCTTCTTCTGTTAAAGAATCGAGTGCCGAGGTGGCTTCGTCGAAGACCAATAAATTAGGTTTACGGAGCAATGCCCTGGCAATGGATAAACGCTGCTTTTCTCCTCCCGAAACTTTTACACCACCTTCGCCAATAACCGTATCCAAGCCTTTATCGGCGCGAGCCAATAAGTTTTGACAAGCTGCTTTTTCGAGTACTTCCATACATTGCGCATCTGTAGCCCCTGGATTCACAAACAACAAATTTTCGCGAATACTTCCAGCAAACAACTGGGTGTCTTGGGTAACAAATCCAATTTTTTCTCTTAAGGTATCTAAATCTATTTCGTTTTCGGGTACTTCGTTGTACCTAATTTGTCCAGATTGAGGGCGATATAATCCAACTAATAATTTAACCAGTGTTGTTTTTCCCGATCCCGAAGGTCCAACAAAAGCAACCGTTTGGCCGGCATTTACTTCGAAACTAATTTCTTGTATTGCCTTAGTTTTAGCCGACTGATGTTGAAAAGAAACTTTATCGAAGGTTAATTTTGTTACCGTAGTAATGATTTTTGGATGAGCAGGTTTAGGCTCTTTAGGCATTTCCATGATGGCTTTAAAATTAGCTAAAGAAACCTCTGCCTCTCTGAAAGTATTAATGACATTGCCTAATTCTTGTAATGGGCCAAAAATAAAGAATGAATAAAACATCAAAGAAAACATTTGACCAATCGAAATTTCTTTTTGAAAAATCAAATACAACATGATAAACATGATACAGGTTCTTAAGAAATTAACCGCAGTGCCTTGAATAAAACTTAAACTCCTGATGTATTTTACTTTTCTTAATTCTAATCCTAAGATTTTTTCGGTTGTGTTATTGAGTCGCTTTATTTCTTGCTTTACTAAGCCTAAAGATTTCACTAATTCTATATTGCGCAATGATTCGGTGGTAGAACCTGCCAATGCAGTGGTTTCGCCTACAATTACCTTTTGAATTTTTTTAATTCTTTTACTCAGTACCGAACTTAAAATGCCAAGTAATGGTACAACAGCTAAGAATACAGGTGCAATTAGCCAATGTACTCTAATGGCGTACACCATAACAAAAACAATTCCTATAAAAGAGGTAAATAAAGTATTGACAAAAGAAGCAATCAATTTTTCGACATCGGTTCTTACTTTTTGCAAAATGCCTAATGTTTCGCCGCTGCGTTGGTCTTCGAATTGTGCATAGGATAAGCCTAAAGAATGTTCTAATCCATCGGAGTACATTTGCGCGCCCAGTTTTTGTGTAATTACATTCACGAAATAATCCTGGAAATTTTTCGCAATTCTAGATACAAATGCAACACTAATGGTACCGCATAATAAAAATCCAACTCCCCTGATATATTCTTCTTTTGTTAGTTCAGAAAACTTACTAGCATAATTATCAATGATATAACGAAACAATAAAGGATCTAAGAGCGAAAAACCTTGGTTAATTGCCGCTAAAAACAAGGCTAAAGCGCCTAATTTCCAATAGTTTTTTAAATAGGGATATAGAATTTTCATGAAATGAATGGAAGAAAGATGTTTAAACATCAAAAGTACAAAAATAGCTGAAGAATACCGCTATTTCGGTTTTATTAAATAAATTCTATTTTTGAATAAATGAAAAAAATATTACTTCTTGCGTGTATACTATTGAATTTTAGCATACTTCAGGCCCAGGTTTTGATTAAAGTGGAAATGGATGAAGCAGTTATTGCCGCTAGAAAATTCCCATGGGCTATTCAACTTATAGCGAATCAGGTAAGTGTGAT
>CANJWU010000114.1 GCA_947478655.1 Sphingobacteriales bacterium
AGAGCAAGCGTTTTTTGCTTGAGCGCTAAAAGTTTTTTGATTGATGTTCAAGCCTATGCCAATGATGCTGTTATTAATGACATCTTGCTGTATCGAATTCTCAATTAAAATGCCTGCTATTTTTTGGTTGCCTACATAAATATCATTGGGCCATTTAATGGCAACATCTTCGGTATGGTTTTTTAAAAAGTCGCAGATTGCCAGACTGATAGCAATAGAAAGCATAAATTGATCTGCTATTTTTAGGAAATGCGGCCGATAATAAATGCTGAATAAAAGGTTCTCTTTGGGCAAAGACTCCCAAATGGCACCCAATTGGCCTTTGCCGGCCGTTTGGAAGTCTGCCATAATTACCGAGCCTTCGGCTATTGGCGCAGAATTTGACAACATTTCTGCAGTATAACTGTTAGTAGAGTGAACTTCCTTTAAATGAATGATATTTTTACCAGTATACGGTGCTTTCATATGGGAATAAACGCAAATTAATTGCTAATTTTGGCTAAATTAAACGGTTTTAATGAAGAAACACAAAAAAGAAGTAGATTCTCAGAAAATAGCGGAAGTTATTGTTCAAGGTATACAAGAGAAAAAGGGGAAAGACATTGTTAGTTTAGATTTGAGAAAAATCAGCAGTTCTGTCAGCGATTATTTTATTATTTGCCATGCAGATTCGAGCACCCAAGTGAGGGCCATTGCAGATTCTGTTGAACACGAAATGGATAAAGTGCTTAACGAGCATCTTTGGCACAAAGAAGGCCAAGGAAATGCCGAATGGATTTTACTAGATTATGTATCGGTAGTAGTGCACATTTTTAAAACAGATAAAAGAGAATTTTACGGTGTAGAAGAATTATGGGGCGATGCACAATCGCAACGTTTCGAATCCGCATCTTAAGCATATAAAAAAATAGATGGAAGAGCAGAAGAAAAAAACAAGTGGCGGCAAAAAAATGCCCAACTTACCACAGGTACCCAAATTTAATTTTTATTGGATTTACGGAATTTTATTGGTTGCTGTTTTAGCATTCAATTTTTTATACAAAGACAATAGCGCAAAAGAAATCAGTTACCAAAAGTTCGAAACAGATATGTTATTGAACCATGATGTAGAAAAACTGATTGCTTACAAGCAAAACGAAATGTATGTGGTAGAAGTATACATTTATAAAGCAAAAGTTACCGGAGAAAAGTATAAAGAAATTAATAGTGGCGCTTATTTTTCTGGTGCTGGCCCACATTATTTTTTAACACAACTTTCGATCGATGATTTTAACAATCGTATTCGCGAAGCGCAAAAAAGTTTTAGCTCCGCAGAAAAAGTAGATGTAGAATATATTACCAAATCAAATTGGGGTAGAGACTTTTTATTGTCTTGGGTATTGCCATTAGTCTTGATGATTGCCGTATGGATGTTCATTATGCGTAAGATGTCTGGCAGTGGCGGTGCAGGCGGCGGCGGTCAAATTTTCAATATTGGAAAATCGCGTGCTACATTATTCGATAAAGAATCACAAGTGGCCATTACCTTTAATGATGTTGCTGGTTTAGAAGAAGCAAAGCAAGAAGTAATGGAAGTGGTAGACTTCTTAAAAAATCCAAAAAAATATACCAATCTCGGCGGAAAAATTCCGAAAGGGGTTTTATTAGTAGGTGCGCCAGGTACCGGAAAAACATTATTGGCTAAAGCCGTTGCAGGCGAAGCGCAAGTTCCATTTTTCTCGCTTTCGGGTTCGGACTTTGTAGAAATGTTTGTGGGTGTAGGTGCATCTAGAGTGAGAGATTTATTTAAACAAGCCAAAGAAAAAGCACCTTGCATTATTTTCATCGACGAAATTGATGCCATTGGTAGAGCACGTGGTAAAAACCAAATTATGGGTGGCAACGACGAACGCGAAAATACCTTGAATCAATTGTTAGTAGAGATGGATGGTTTTGGAACCGATTCGGGCGTAATTATCATGGCGGCAACGAATCGTCCAGATGTACTAGATCCGGCACTGTTAAGACCAGGTAGATTTGATAGACAAATTGGAATTGACAAACCAGATTTAATTGGAAGAGAACAAATTTTCAAAGTGCATTTAAAGCCATTGAAATTATCACCGAATATAGATCCCAAAAAATTAGCTGCACAAACACCAGGTTTTGCTGGTGCAGAAATTGCAAACGTGTGTAATGAGGCGGCATTAATTGCAGCGCGTAAAGACAAGCAAGCAATTGATATGCAAGATTTTCAAGATGCAATTGATCGCGTGATTGGTGGTTTAGAAAAGAAAAATAAAATCATTTCGCCAGAAGAAAAAAGAATTGTGGCATTCCACGAAGCAGGCCATGCCATTGCAGGTTGGTTTTTAGAGCACGCAGATCCATTGGTAAAAGTTTCTATTGTGCCAAGAGGCATTGCTGCATTGGGTTACGCGCAGTACTTACCTAAAGAACAATATTTATATACTACCGAACAATTGTTAGATAGCATGAAGATGACCTTAGGTGGTAGAGCTGCAGAAGAAATTGTTTTTGGTAAAATATCTACTGGTGCACAAAACGATTTGGAAAGAATTACCAAGTTGGCCTATGCAATGGTAACCATGTATGGCATGAACAAAACCATTGGTAATATTTCTTTCAACGATCCGCAAGGAGAGTTTGGTTATGGTAAACCTTATTCAGATAAAACATCAGAGTTAATAGACATTGAAGTACGCGGATTAATTGCGCAAATGTATGAAGATACTAAAGCGATGTTAACCAAACACAGAGCGGACTTAGATAATATTGCAAAAGCTTTGTTGGAGAAAGAAATTATTTTCCAATCAGACTTAGAAGAGATGTTAGGTAAAAGACCATTCGACACAAGAACTACTTACGATGAATTTGTAAATGGTGCAGAAGAAGCAACGGTGGTTGAGCCAAGTGCAAAAACCAATGAGGTAAAAGAAACTACAAAAGCACCATTTGCAGAGGATGAGCTTACCAGACCCACCGTATTTGAGTCTAAACCTCCTGTTGAAGGCGAAAAGACCATAGAAGAGCTGGAGGCCGAATTTGCTAATTCAGATAATCCAGAAGATGGTTTAAAAATTAGTAATCAGAATAGTCCGAACGAAGACCAAAAAGCTGAATAATATATTTTAAAAGAAATACCGCTCATTGAGCGGTATTTTTTATTTTAGCAATATGCAAGAAGCAACACCCAAAGAGCGCATGCTTAAGAAAATCAGGAAAGCCCTGATTGAAAAAGCCGAAAACCCCTTCCCAAAATTCGAAGATACGGAAGCTATTTTTGCGAGCTCCCCCGAATTGTTAGAAATTCAATTTGCAGAAGCATTCAATAAAGTGAATGGCCAATTTATTTATTGCGAAGACGATAAAGATTTTTTGCTACAATTAAAATCCATTGCGCAAGATAAAAAATGGACAAATATTTTTTGCTGGGAAAAAGAGTTGCAGGGTGTATTAAAAAATCAAATTACTTATCAAACAACCGACTATGAATTTATAAATGCGGTAGTGGGCATCACCACCTGCGAAGCATTAATAGCCAGAACCGGCAGTATTTTAATTAGCAGCGGATCGGCTGCAGGCCGCAGGTTATCTATCTATCCAAGCATTCATGTGGTGGTGGCCTACACTTCTCAATTAAAAAGCGACACCATAGATGCTATTCAATTTATGAATGAAAAATATCAAGGTCAATTACCTTCCTTGATGAGTGTTGTGGCAGGGCCAAGTAGAACGGCAGACATTGAAAAAACTTTGGTCTTAGGCGCACATGGTCCAAGAGAATTATTTTTATTTTTAATTGAAGATACGCAAGCCTAATGGAAAACCAAAAGAAAATATATTTTGCTTCCGACTTTCATTTAGGCTTACCTAATTTCGAAACCAGTCGCCAAAGAGAAGATAAAATTGTGCGTTGGTTAAATATTATAAAAGCAGACGCCGCCGAAATTTTTTTAGTTGGCGATATTTTTGATTTTTGGTTTGAATATGCAAAGGTGGTGCCTAAAGGATTTGTGCGTTTGCAAGGAGCCATAGCCGCAATAACAGATGCAGGTATTCCCGTACATTTTTTCAAGGGCAATCACGATCTTTGGATGTTTACTTATTTTCAAAAAGAACTAGGCGTGCAATTACATTCAGAACCAATCGAACGCGAATTTAACGGAAAGCGCTTTTTTATTGGGCATGGCGACGGATTAGGACCAGGAGATTATAATTATAAATTGCTTAAAAAAGTTTTTACCAGCAAAGTTTGTCAATGGTTATTTGCGCGCATACATCCAAATCTTGGAATTGGACTAGCACATGCGTGGTCTCAAAAATCACGGCTAGTGCACGATAAAAAAGAACAATTTTTAGGCGAGGAAAACGAGTGGTTAGCCATTTATGCGAAAGAAAAATTAAAACATAGCCATTACGAGTATTTTATATTTGGTCATCGTCATATTCCACTTAATATTGATTTAGGAAATAACAGCAAGTATATTAATTTAGGAGAATGGATTCACTCCAATACCTATGCTTGTTTTGATGGGAAAGAACTTTCGCTTTTAACTTTTAACGAAAATGAAAAAGCTTAGGCTCTTTTTTTTATTTTTCATTTGCCAACAGGCAAGTGCACAAATTACTTTAATTGCAACGCAAGTTAAAAATTATCAAGTAGATCGCTTAGACAATGTGCTGTATATCGATTTAAAAAGTAATATTACCAAAGTAGAATCGACAAGGCTAAAGACCAATCATTACGCAGCTTTGGCGAGTGGAAGCCCCGAGATTTTAGATGCTAC
>CANJWU010000115.1 GCA_947478655.1 Sphingobacteriales bacterium
AGGCGAAGGCATCAACGATATTCAATTATTTAACAAAAGCACATTTGTAGCATCGTTTTTCAAATAGACTAATACCCATGAAAACTAAAGGCAATAAAGATAAAATCAACATCATAACATTGGGCTGTTCTAAAAACATAGTCGATTCGGAAGTGTTGATGGGCCAGCTGATGGGCAATAATATTGCAGTGAGCCACGAATCAGAAGTGCTAGATTTTAATACCGTAATTATTAATACTTGCGGATTTATAGATAATGCTAAACAAGAATCGATCGATACGATTTTAAAATATACCGAACTAAAAGAGCAAGGTAAAATTGAAAAAGTATATGTTACCGGTTGTCTTTCGCAACGCTATAAACCAGAATTAGAAAAAGAAATTCCAAATGTGGATGCCTATTTTGGTACCAATGATTTGGTGAGATTACTAAAAACAGTTGGCGCAGATTATAAGCACGAATTAATTGGCGAAAGATTATTAACCACTCCTGCACATTTTGCTTATTTTAAAATTGCAGAAGGATGCAACCGTCCTTGTTCTTTTTGTGCCATTCCATTGATGCGTGGTGTACATGTTTCTAGACCAATAGAGGAATTAGTAAAAGAGGCTAAAACTCTTGTAAACAAAGGAACTAAAGAACTCATCTTAATTGCGCAAGATTTAACTTATTATGGGTTGGATATTTACAACGATCGTAAATTAGCAGATTTATTAAAACATTTATCTGATGTAGAAGGATTAGAATGGATACGATTACAATATGCCTACCCTTCTCAATTCCCAATGGATGTATTAGATGTGATGAACGAACGCAATAATATTTGTAAATATTTAGACATGCCATTGCAACACATAAGCGATAATATGTTAAAATCAATGCGTCGTGGTATTACTAAAAGAAGAACCATTGAATTAGTAGAACAAATAAGAGCAAAAGTGCCAAACATTGCCTTGCGCACCACCATGATAGCAGGCTATCCAGGAGAAACTGAACAAGATGTGGAAGAGCTCATCGAATTTGTAGAACAAAGTAAATTTGATCGATTAGGCGTATTCACTTATTCGCACGAAGAAAACACCCATGCGCATACATTGAACGATACACTTACATCCGAAGAAAAACAAAACCGTGCCGATAGGGTAATGGAAGTACAACAAGATATTTCTTTACAACTCAACCAGGCTAAAGTAGGCCAGACTTTTAAAATAATGATTGATCGCAAAGAAAAAGATTATTTTATTGGTAGAACCGAATTTGATTCGCCAGAGGTAGACAACGAAGTTTTACTTTCGGCAAAAGATCAATACCTTAGTGTCGGTAGTTTTGTGCAGGCGAAGATTAGCAAAGCCACCGAATTCGACCTATACGGCGATGTTATAAGCTAAATAAATAAGCAATGGAAAATACGATTCAAATACCTTATGCTTCCACTGGCAGCTTCGGTTCTATTTTTCTTGATTACCTTCACGAAGAGCAAAAACTAAAACCTTTTTACGCATACGCACCAAACATTGCTTCTTTTGAAAGCATCATTGCTGATAGAAAAAAGCAAACAATTAATCGTGCAGTTCTATTGCAAGTATTGAAAGAACAATATCAATCTATTGATGCTTCCGAATTAACCTTACAAAATATTGCCGCGCTAGCAGACGAAAATACTTTTACGATTACTACAGGTCATCAATTAAGTTTATTTACGGGCGAGCTTTATTTTATTTATAAAATTATTACTTGCATTAATTTAGTCGAAAAAGCAGCTGCTGCAAATCAAGGAAACAAAGTAGTTCCTGTTTTTTGGATGGCTAGCGAGGACCACGATTTTGAAGAAATAAACCACGCAAACATTGCAGGTACTAAATTTGAATGGAAAGCGGAAAGTGGCGGCGCTGTTGGCGAATTTGCCACTAGCGGCATTGATCATATCATAGATTCAATCGATCACTATCTAGGCAATCAAGCAGGGAAAGAAAAAATTATATCCCTTTTTAAACTAGCTTATGCCGAGCAAAAATCTTTAGCAGCTGCCACTCGTATTTTAGTGAACGAATTATTTAAACAATATGGCCTGGTAATAATAGATGCAAACCATCCCTTATTGAAAAAAGAATTTTCAGAAATTATACGCAGCGATATTTTTGAACAAAACAGTTTTCATCAGGTTACAGCAACAAACGCCATATTGGAAAAACAATATCCAATACAAGTTAATCCAAGAGAAATTAATTTCTTTTACTTATCTGCTCAATCAAGAAGCAGAATAATTAAAACCGAAAGGGGCTTTGAAACAGCAGATCAAAAAAATCAATTCAGCGCCGAAGAACTGCAAGCTGAAATAAAACTACATCCAGAAAAATTCAGTCCTAATGTTTTGATGCGTCCATTGTACCAAGAATATATTTTGCCCAACTTGGCTTATGTAGGTGGTCCAGGCGAAATGGCTTATTGGTTACAATTGAAAAGCACTTTCGCACATTATCAAATTCCATTCCCGATGCTTGCTTGGCGAAATTCTTTTGCATTGAGTAATCAAAAACAATTGAAAACCATTGAAACGATATTACCTAGCGCAGAAAGCATTTTTAAGCCTCTTCAGGAGCTTGTCGATGCATATGTTAAGACGAATAGCCAAAACATATTATCGCTCGACACAGAGCAGCAAATGATAAACGAGCAAATACAAGCTATTCAAACAAAACTGCAAAACATCGACCAAACATTACTAGCTAGTTCGGCGGCGACATCCATTAAAATTGCCAATTTATTGAAGGGCTTAGAGAAAAAAATGCAAAAGGCCGAAAAGAAAAATCATACGGTAGCCATTCAACAAATTGAAAAAATAAAATCAGCATTTTTTCCAAATGGCATTTTACAAGAACGCCAGGAAAATTTTAGCCATTGGTATATACAGCACGAATCATTTATTCAATTGATAAAAAATAATAGCGAGCCATTAAATAAGCACTTTACTGTTTTAGCAATAGATTAAAATCAGAAAAAAAATTATATAAAAAAAGCCCTTCGAAAAATCGAAGGGCTTTTTTATTGATGTGAGTTTAATTACTTCACGATCATTTTTTGAGTCATTACGAAACCACCTGCATTTACATTATAGAAGTAAACACCAGCGTTTAAGTTAGATGCATCAATTTTAATAGTATGTGCACCAGCAGTATAAGTAGCATTAACTGCTTCTTTTACTTGTTGACCTAATAAGTTAGTAATAGTAACTACCACATTAGCTGAAGCATTCAAGTTCATATCGAATGAAGTTGAACCAGAGAATGGGTTTGGATAGTTATTAGAAACGTTAAATAAAGTATTTTTAACGTTGTTTACACCTGTAAACTTAGGGTAAACGATACCATCTAAGTAAGCGAAACCAACAGTTACGTTTTCGTCACCTGTAGGTACTGCAATAACAGTAGCTAAAGTATATCCAGCTGAAGAAACTAAAGCTTCGTTAGCACGAGCAGGTAAGAAAGCAACCGACTCTACAGAAGAACCTTCTGTAGCGTTGATGGTAGTTCCCATTGTACCTGAAGTAACGTAGTAACCTTTCACAAATAAATCTGGGAAATCGTTAGCACCTGCAGTAGTTTGGTTAGCTGGTTTAGTATCTGTCCAAGAATATAAAATTGCTTCGCCATCTGTAGAAACTGCAACAGCACACTCATTATCATGAGTTAATGTACCGAAAGAAGCACCACGGAAAGAAGAAACAGTATCTACATAATTTGCAACCCATGTACCTGTTGCATTGATAGTTACATCATACATAGATAAAGGCGCGCCAGTAGCTAATGAATAAGGTGTTGAAGAAGCACCACAAGCAACTCCGAAGAAATGTGGGTTACCGTTTTTATCAACTGCTAAACCTGTATCAAAACCCATTGATGGTTTTAAACCACCTAAGTTTGGATCTGCCATAACATTTGTCATAGCTGCTAAGTTAGCTTCAACTGGACCAGTCCAAGTTGCACCACCATCTGTAGTTTTCCAGAAAATTGGATTGAATGCAGTATCTACCGCACCTAATTTAGACTCGCAAGAAACTGCAGCCCAACCTTTGCTACCAGATTTATCAAAAGCAATTAATACATCTAAGTAATGAGTAGCTGTATCAATTGACATATCAAATAAATCAGCTGGTTTACCTAAAGTTTTACCAATTGACCAAGTCATTGAATCACCTGCAGCAGCATATACACCTTTGTAAAGGATAATGTTACCATCAGTTGTTGTATCATCTGTAGCCCAGAATTCTCCATTCACTCTTTTTGTCAAAGATTGTGGAATGAAAGCGTTGTCATTATTGAAGTAAGTTTTAACAGAACCTGTACCATCTAATTTACAAGTACCTTGCATTAAACCACCCCAACCATTGTTTACACCATTTGCTTTTGGAGCCATACCAATGATACGTGCATTAGCAGCAACAGTATTTCCTGCAGTTGGGTTCATGATTGCACCTTGTGGGTAACGAGTGTGCGGAGCAGCTGGTTCTAAATCGATCACTGCACCAACATTTGAAGTCCAATTAGCTCCACCATCTGTAGAGATATCGAACATTGCTTTGTTTCCTGATGAACCTGCAACAGCTGGATCGCCACGGTGAACAAATACAACCGCGTTTAAATCTTGATCAACAGAAACTCTTCTTCTGTTTTGACCAATTTGCGTAAATGCGTTAACCGCAGAACCAATAGTAATTGGCGTAACAGTTAAAACTGAATTAGCAGTTGTTTTAATGTTTGGATTTCTTTTTACAACGCTTAC
>CANJWU010000116.1 GCA_947478655.1 Sphingobacteriales bacterium
AACGAATTGGTTGAAGACAATACTCTGTTATTTTCAATCGTTAAATCTTGAAACGATACGTATTTACATCCCTCTAAACGAATAACAGAGTTATTATATAAGGTATTGTCTCCATCATCAATGATTTGAACATCTGCAGCTCTACCAGTTTCTGATTTAAATACCACTACGTTTTTTGCAGAAGCACCCTTGAATGGCTTTATTGTAATATTCTCATTATAAATTCCAGGACGAATATTAAAAGTCACACGACCAATAACCTCGGTTCTGGTACTTAATAATTCTGTAACAGCTTTTTGTATAGATGAATAATTGGCATTGTTACCTCCGATAGTATATATACCACTCAAGTATTTAGTTTGAGCATGTGCAAAAAAAGTACTGATACTTAAAGTAAATGCAATTAGACCGATAAAGATTTTCTTATTCATGTATTCTATTATTAAATTCTATTTCGCGTTTTTTTATTGATTAATTTTTACAAATCTTCCATTGTGGAATTTCTGACCCGACTTCAAGACATATAAATATGTCCCTTCTGCTAAATCAGTTATATCCGAATTGATCTTCACAAAACCTTCCGATAAACCATCCTGTTTTTTCGAGTACACTTTTCTACCCATAATATCAAATATTGTCAAGTCTATTGCACCTGGCTTATCTTGATACATGACAAAATTAATTTTCGAATTTGATGGATTTGGATAAGCAGAAAAATAATCAGAAACATTATTTACATCCACACCTGTAATTGTAGAAACGGTAATACAAGTACTGTCGTTTTCTGGAATCACATCATCATTCAAACTTGTATAAGAACAAATTTCAAAAATTACGGCAGAATCTGGATCAATTTGATAAATGAAGTCAATGTCATTGATTTGATTCATTTTTAATTGCGTAGGAATTTGCTTCACCTCTTTAACCTTACCATTCACAACTAAAGTTGCCTTGTAGCCATAAGCAGTTAAATTACCATAATTTAAAATACGCACTTTTACAGGTGTGATTTGTTTTAGGGTTATATTATTTAAAGGTGTAATAAATTGTGAAACACCAATGTCAGATGTATCTTTTGAATACAAAGTATAACGAATGGTATCATTCAAAGTATTGAAGTCGTTATTGATCACATTACCCAATGTATCTGTCTTCTTTATTTCAGTATATGCAGTTAAAATATGCTTACCACCTACCCTAGTAGCAAATTTCTTTTTGAAAATAATATTCAAAGAAGAATCTGGCATCAATGGTGAAATCACAACGGTAGAATCGATCAACTTCTCATCTAATTTGTATTTTGCTTTAAAAGTAGAAAGCTTAACTGAGCCAACATTTTTTACCCTTACCCAAACCAATACACTGTCTTTAAAAGAGGTATTATTGAAAGGTCTGATGATGGCATTCATTTCCACATCAAAGCCAGGAATAAATTCGTCGGCGCCAATATCAGGAGATACAGGACTTCTAGCATCTCCATCTATATCTACCGTTACAACTTGACTCGCTAAACCTTTACCATTTAAACCAGCATTATTTACGTGTAAATCTAAATTACTTCGGTACAAAGGATCAAATTCTAAGGTATTGATAGCTGTAAATATTGGATTTTGTACAAAACTTAAAGCGTTTATATCGTTATACACATTTCCTTTCCATCTTACTAAAGCAGAATCTTTGGTGTACATTACGTTTGCTGCTGCTTCGTAAATCTCCTCTAAACTTCCAGTTTCTGTTGTAAAATCTAAAGCATATCCTTTTCCGAAATTTGCAAAAATATTATTGTAAATATTCATGCTATTAGATTTGTAAATTCTTAAAGCTGCCGAAGTATCCGAATCACCATCATACAACAAACTGTTATTGATGATATCAATTGATCCAGATGAGTTGATTCCTTTTGAAGGGAAGGCACCCGTATTTCTGATAGCCATCGCTTGATCACCATATTTACCATCGGCAATGTAACCTCCTGCAAACATATTGTTGGCAATTAATCCACGAGATAGCGTTCTACAACTATCCATCATTAATGATGCGTTACCTGCATTAGTAACAGTGTTTTCGGTAATGATAAAATCTGTTAAAGCGCCATATACATTGATACCCGTACTCAAGGGGTTTCCCTTACGCATATTGATTTTATTTTTACTAATACTGTCAATTTGTGCGAAGAAAATATCAATACCAGCTGTATTTGTTTTATCGAAAATACAATTCACCACTTGATTTGGTCCGCGAGTAGCATTTTCTTTTGTGCCAATAAATCGAACACCAAATGCCCCACCATAAAACTTACAGTTTCGTACTACGTTATTATTTGCAGTTGCGGGTTCGGTAAAGGCGATGGAACCAGATCCTAAAACACCCACAAGTGTATTGACAATAGAAACACTATCAAAATAAAATTCGCAACCTTCAATGGTATTGTAACTCGCGCTGTCTGCTAAATGTATACCAGATGCTCTTGCAATAGCTGCACTTTTAAAAGTTAAATTCTTAAAGTTAATATATCGTGCCCCTGCAACTTGTGCAACATGGTGCTCGGTTTGAATTCCGGTATTTGAATATTGTAAAATTACATCTTTAGCATTTCCCGTTGCAGAAGTAAAGGTTACCGATGTATCTTTTGTTGTTTTAATTGGAGGTACAGAGAATCTTTCGGTATAAGTACCTGGAGAAACTTTAAACACAATTGATGAATCAAAACCACACACTAAAGCAACAATTGCTTGAGAAAAATTGGAGAAGTCTTCCGTTCCATTTTTACCAATCGTATAATCGCCCTTTTCTAAACCAACACATAAATCCTTACATATGGTTTCGTATTGGAAAATGGTATCCAATGGTAATCTGCATGTTGGGACAATTCTCACACATAGTGGAATTACTAAAAAGTCTTTCTTTAAATGTTTTAAATTAAAAGATACCACTTGCTCATCGTATCTGCCTTTCAATTCGTTTAATTGAACGGTTTGATTCCCTTTCCATGTTTTACCAGAGTCAACTGAATATTCTAAACAAATAGATTGAGCTGTTAAGTTTAAATTACCTTCATTTAATACGGTAACTTTAAATGTATTTGAACCATAAACCGCTTTCTCGTTTACTATATTTAATAAACTTACGTTATTCGCTTCTTTTTCGTATTCAATAGATCCAATGTCTGTTACCCTAGGGCTTCGTTTACGATTGTTATAATCTCTAGCAATTCCTTTTACAGGAATACCTTTCTTATCAAACCTCAACGTATCTGTTAAATTTAAATTAGTTCCATTAATATAACCCGGCTCTAAATTAAAAGAGGTTAAATCTTTTGCGGTACTCAATTGCCAAATAGCAAAAGATTGTTGGTCCAATACTGGATAATATGCAAATCTAGATTGGTATTCTGATTTATAATTATTGTGTTCGAATTCAGAAATTGGATCGGTAGAATTAAAGTAAATGGTATAAGGTGCTGGAGTAGTTCCAGGAACCGAATCTACCTGTACTATATTATTTAAAACTTTAATTCCCGTAGGTGTATAGAATTGTGAAATCCAATTGCCTTGGTCATCTTGCACTTGAACAGAATCTCTGGCAATATTTAATGCCGCACGCAATCCATTATAACGTATAGAATTATAATAAATGCCAATATTAGATGAACGTTTAACTAAAATAGCACCAGTGGTAGGTGTATTAGAGTTTCCAAAATCGTGAGTAATCCAATTATTGGAGATAATTAATTTATTTTCATCGAATGCATCGATACCAAATACTTTTATACCTATATTTTTAGAATTTTTAATAGTATTCGCATTTATTAAACCTCCTTCGCCAGCAAGGTTATATGAAATGGTAACACTTGAATCGGTTACTGTTCTAGGAGTTAAATTATTAAAACCGATAGATTTAATGGTATTGTAAATAGTATAAATTCCGTTGTTATAAAAATCACGAATAATATTACTGTCTATTATATTATTCACATCATAATCTACTTGCGAAGCGCCTAACATGGCAACTCCTGCATAACCTCCTACTAATTCATTTCTAACAATTTTATTATTAGAACCATTTTTAGCACAAGAAACAGGGTCTGTTATGTCTAATTTATTTGTTGAAGTAAATGCAATTGGATAAAATACTTTTGTTTTTAAAGTATTATTAACTTCTACTTTACAACCATCAATTACAATAGATTGTGCATTACGCGTAATGTGAATTCCAGAACCAAAATTGGCACCTGTATTTTTAATGTTGAGGTTTTTAATTCTTAAAAAATTAGAAGATTGTAAGCGCAAGGTGTAATGCAATTTACTATCGTCCCCTACTGGAGTAGCCGGTTGCTGTAATACAACTTCGGTATTGTTTAACGTGTTATAAGGTAAAATATTTAAATAAGGCGAATCCAACGCAACTAAATATTTAGGTATAATTACCCTTTCCAAATAAGGACTTGAAGCTGGATGCATGTAGATAAATGTTTCGCAAGCAATACCCGCTCTATTGGAAATATCGCTTATAGCTCCACTTAATTTAGTGAAATACCTTGTAGTGTCTGTAGGCCAAGGTTTAGGAAATCCTACATAATAATCACCTCCAATACCTACGCCTAAATCTGCGCACCTAGTATTATTGGTAAATACTGTATCTTCTTTTAATGATTTAGAAATTAAATCAATACAAACCTGATAAGTTGAATAATCGGTAATGATAAATGGTTTTTTGAAATTGTAAATTTGTTCCGAACCAATGGCCTTCATGGTTAACTTTACAGTGTCTCTTCC
>CANJWU010000117.1 GCA_947478655.1 Sphingobacteriales bacterium
GCATCGGGCCAAGTACGCATCGATCAATTAGATCATCAAGGTATTTTTAATCAAGAAACAAATGCTTATACGCATCAACTAAGATTAATGAAACGCTTTGCTGTAAAGGGTTAGCGCTGTATTACAAATTCCAAATTTTCAATACCCTATCATCACCAACACTTACTAAAGTATTTTCGAAAGGCGTATAACAAAGCCTGTTGACAGATAGTTTATGGCCATTTTGTTGGCTATTTAAATTTTGCAGTAATTGGTAATTGGCATCGTCCCAAATTTTTACATGCTTGTCTCTACTTGCAGAAACAATAATTTGTTTTTCTGGTATAGCTAAAATATCGTTGATGGCAAATAAATGTGCAGGAATGGTTTGCACTAATTGATGACTTTTTGCATCCCAAACATTAAGTTGTGCATCTCTAGAGCCAGTAATATAATGCTGGGCATTGGTATTAAAACAGCTTGAAAAAACGGGAAGGCTATGTCCGCTAAGACTTCCAATTAAATTGGCATTACTTCGATCGTGGGTTTGTAAAAACTGTTCTTTTCCTCCAATTAAACATTCATTATTATTCGGGTTTAATGTAATGGTTCTTAATGTTTGATGGTGTATTTTATATTTCTTATTTAGGCTGAAGTCCTTTAAATCATATACATTCAGGCTACCATCTTCCGAAACCGTATAACAATTTTCTGCATCAGATTGTATCGAAAAAATAGCAGATTCGTGTGCTTTAAAATGAAAAAGTAATTGTTGGCTTTCAAAATCAAAAGCAGCAAGATGTCCGGTTCGATCGCCAGCAATTAAAATATTTGGATGGCTAACCGAGTGTAAACAATAGATGCTGGCTTTCATATGAAAAACCACTTTTAAAAAAGTTTTCTTTTTTAAACTCCATTCTACAACAGCCCCTTCGCCACCAGCTGTAAACACAATATGTGGCTTGCTTGAACCTGCTAAAGCATAGATTGGATGTTTATGACCAATTAAATCGTATGAATGTTTTGCGATTACCATGAACGTTAAATATAGTATATATTTATTATTTTTGGAAAATGAGATTTGCCAACCCATCTGTTTTATTTGCTTTATCTGCGGTATCAATTCCAATTTTGATACACTTATTTAATTTACGCAAATTTAAAAGGGTCTTGTTCACCAATGTGCAACTTTTAAAAGAAGTACAACAGCAAACCATTAAACAACATCGACTCAAGCATTTATTAGTTTTATTAAGCAGAATACTATTTATACTGTTTTTGGTTTTTGCATTTGCTAAACCTTTTATTCCATCAAGTAAGCAATCTATTCGCCAAGGGGTAAATTACACTTCTATATATATTGACAATTCCTTTAGTATGAATCTGCAAAATGAGCAGGGTGTCATATTAGAACAGGCCAAAAACAAAGCCAAAGAAATTATTAGCGCTTATCAACCTTCAGATAAATTCCAAATTATTAGCAATGATTTAGCCGCTCAAAGCCAGCAATTCCTCACAAAAGAAGAAACTTTTAAAGCCATAGACGAATTAAAAATTAGTCCAAATTTTTGTGCATTAACCAGTGTAATCAATCGGCAAAACAGTTTGTTTGCTACGGTTAATGCAACGAATAAAAACTGTTTTTATTTAAGTGATTTTCAAAAAAATACGATAGATAAAGAGATAAAACAAGTGATTGATACCGCAATCAATTATCGAATGGTTTATTTTAATGCAAGCCCAATTCAAAATATTTCCATTGATTCTGTTTGGTTTGATGCGCCAATTCATTTGGCTAATCAAGCAGAAAAATTAATGATAAAAGTGACGAATCATTCAGCAGAAGCGGTCAAAGATTTACCCATTAATTTGCAATTAAACAATCAATCTAAGGCTCTGATTACTATTGATATAGCACCAAATTCAACTAAAATTGACACTATTTTTTATAGCAATGCTTCATCCCGTATTCAGAAAGGAATGGTATCTATCGCATCAGAACAATTATCATTCGACGACCAATATTATTTTGCCTATCAAATTGCCGAAAATATTCCAGTCTTATTAATTAATGGGAATAATTTTTCCAGTAAATACATTCAATCAGTATATCAAACAGAAGCCATTATTAAATTAAGTACAAATGCTTTTGATCAAATTAATTATGCAGATTTTAATAATTACGAAACTATTATTTTAAACGAACCTGCTAATTTAAGCGATGGCTTAATATCCATGTTACAGCAAGTGGTGGCAGATGGTAAAAGTTTAATTATTTTACCTTCCGAAAAAACCAATTTAACTGCTTTAAACAAGTTATTAAATACCTTCCAAATACCTAATTTTATTGCACTTCAGTCGAATGAACAAAAAATAAAAGAGCTTACTATTTCAGATAAAATTTTTACTGGAGTTTTTAATAATTTTTCGGAAAATTTACAATTGCCAACCATAAAAAAATATTATACTCAGCAAAATACTGCCCTTGAAGCTATATTAAAATTAAACGATGGCACTGTGGTGCTTCAAAAATATAAATATAAAAAGGGGATTGTTTATCTTTATTCATTTTCACTAGATCCAAGTTTTGGAGATTTTGCAAAGCATCCATTAATGGTACCTTTATTTTTGAGAATTCCACAAATCTCTAATTATGATTTACAATTGGCCTACGAAATAGGCAAACAAAATAAGCTGAACCTTTCGACTATTTCTAAACCCATTTCTGAGCAAAATCAATACCTTTTAAGCATTGGTTCTCAACAATGGATTCCCGAATGGAAAATCATCAATTCGAATACTTACCTGCTTATTCCTGCTGAAATTAATCAAGCGGGCTGGCTATCATTACAAAATAAACAGCAAAATATAAGGGCAATTGCCTTAAATTATAATCGTTCCGAATCTAATTTAAGCTACTTAAATAGCTCAGCATTAAGCGATTTTGGCTTCAAAACAGCTATAATTTACGAGGCATCGTTTCATAATTTCAAAAATACCATCGCACAAGACAATTTTGGGCTTCAATTATGGAAAATATGTGTTATTTTAGCACTAGTATTTTTAGCGTCAGAAGTGCTTATTTTAAGGTTCTTTAGCCGTTTTTAATCATAAAGAATAGAGGTTGGTTTAGGTACTTTTTTGTATAAAAGAAGTAGGAGCTATAAAAATTCCTCGAAATTAGGAGTGTCAATTAACAGCAATGAAAGTAATTTTACAATCCGTAACAGTTATCGATCCAACATCTGCCCATCATTTAAAGGTGGTAGATATCTTTATTCAAGATAACCTCATCAAAGAAATTGGTAAAAAATTAAGTGTTGCGGGTGCCAAAACACTAGATTGTAAAGGTCAATATGTTTCGGTAGGTTGGATAGATCTTCATGTCAATTTTTGCGATCCAGGTTTCGAAACCAAAGAAGATATTCTGTCGGGATTAAATGCAGCAGCAAAAGGTGGTTTTGTTGGGGTTGCATTAATGCCAAACACACAACCTGCTTTAAAAAGTAAATCAGAAATCGAATACATCAATAATAAATCGAATAATCATGCGGTTACTATTTTTCCAATTGGCTGCTTATCTGCCAATAGAGAAGGTAAAGATTTAGCCGAAATGTATGATATGAAATTAGCCGGAGCAAAGGCGTTTTCGGATGGTAATGCAGCTGTTCAAGATGCAGGGCTGATGTCTCGTGCAATGCTTTATGCTAAAGGGATTGACAGTTTAATTATATCAAAACCAGAAGATAAAAACATAGCACAAAATGCTAAAATGAATGAAGGGCAAACGAGCACTTTGCTAGGTATGAAAGGAAATCCTTCACTTGCAGAAGAGCTCATGGTTTCTCGTGATATTTTCTTAGCAGAATACCAAGATGCAAAAGTTCATTTCACTTGTATTACCTCTGCAAAGTCTGTTGAATTAATAAAGGCGGCAAAGAAAAAGGGATTAAAAGTGACCGCAGATGTGAGCGTCAACCATCTTTATTTTGACGATACTATGCTCGAATCTTTCGATACCAATTTTAAATTATCGCCACCGCTCAGAACCAAAGAAGATATTAAAGCGCTTAAGCAAGGATTAAAAGATGGCAGCATCGATGCTATTTGTTCTCAACACACACCTGAAGACATTGAACATAAGCAAGTAGAATTTGAATATGCTAAAGAAGGTATGATAGGCTTGCAAACGGCATTTTCATTAGCCTTGATGACACTCGAAAAGCAAATGGACCTGAGCGATATTATAGCCAAATTCACCATTGCACCAAGAGCCATTTTAGGATTACCAGCTCAAAGTATTGCAGTGAATCAAATGGCATCTCTTACTTTGTTTGATCCTAACGCTACTTGGAAATTTCAACTAAGCGATAATGTATCAAAGTCTAAAAATTCTGCTTTGTTTAATCAAGCATTAAAAGGAAAAGTCATTTCAATTATTAATAATCATCAGCTAAAATAAAATGGATAATTCAATCAAAGATGCTTTAGCTGCTACCATAGCTGGCTTTCAAAAGGGCTCCGCTTTACAAGGTGATGCTATAGAAGTGAAAGAAATTTTCGAACAATTGGTTCATGTTTTTGAATCAACCGAAGAATTCATGGACAAGGTGGCCTTACTCGATCAATGCATTGATGACAATCCAAAGTTTGATGCCATCAGAGAGTATTTGTTCGATTTATTAATGATTAATTTTTTTGCAGCCGATGCTTTGCAATTAGAAGAAGATTATTTAGAGTCGGAAGAATGGGAAGCCATCGAAGACCAAA
>CANJWU010000118.1 GCA_947478655.1 Sphingobacteriales bacterium
ACCTTAGCTGTTTATGGCTTAGATGGCAAGTTAATTGCTAATAGAGTTTATGAAAACCTTTCGGGTGCAAATGCTATCCCAATGGATATTTCGGGCTTTGCTAATGGTGTTTATTTTGTAAGATTAACTACCAAAGATGCTTCAAGCACACTTAGATTAATCAAAGAATAATTGTAATCACTATATTTAAAATGGCCAATCGAACGATTGGCCATTTTTTTTGAAAAAAAATAAATAAATTGCATGCGGATGAAAAATAGGATTTATATACTGTTATTATGTACTCTTTTAATGAGTAGTTGCGCGGCTATTTATAATCCGATAGAACCTGCTTATTTAAGCTACGAACTTGCGGGTAATTATAATGGTGTGAAATTAGCTTATCGCTACGGAATTTTAGCCGAGCTCAATAATAAGCGTTATGCCAAAAAAGAAAATAAGCAGCAAATAAAATTAGTTGCCGTAAAACTAGAAAACACGAGCAATCAAACGCTGGTAATAGGTAAAGATTTTAATTTAAGCAGTAATGGACAAGCCCTTGATTTTATCAATACAACGGCAGCCTATCAAAAGCTAAAGCAAAAAAATTGGCCGGCATTGGGCTTTTTGCTATTGGCTTTAACTCCTCCTGTGCAAACAACAAATGGTGCAAGTGTAGCCGATTTTCCGCTTGGAATGGTTGCTGGGCCTATGTTAGCGGCTGGAAATATTTTTGTTGCCATTAATGCGAATAAACAGTTTCAATCCGAATTGCAAAACAATATTTTATTAGGCAGTACCATTAAGCCGCAAGAAACACGCTACGGTATTATCATTATAAATGCTGCTGAAGAAATGCCTATCGAAATAAAATTTTAAATAATTTTATGGCTTAGCATATGGAATTCTTTTCAATGCTTTTACACTATAATAGCTATCTAAACCATTGCAGGTAATACTTCCAGCGCTTGCAATATCTACAAAACCATCTTCTGCAATAACGCTTTCTGGTAAAATAATTTCGATGATTTTACCAATCACTAAAGAAGTTTGATTCAATTTAATGGGTATAATTTCAACCAATTCTAATCCTATTTTAATAGCCGATGCTAAAACATAGGGCGCAATATTTTTTTCAGATAAAAAAACCTCGAGCCCTGTTTGATCAAATTCGGAGGTGTTAGCATCGTATTTAGCACTGCATTGATGTGCTTGTTCCATGATTGATTCGCTCACCGAGTTTAAGGTATAGTAGCCGCTTGCAATAATATTGCTAAGTGTTTGGTGGCTCTCCGTTGCAGGCCTGGCAATCATTCCAAGGTATGGCGGGTTGGAGCCTATGTGTACAATAGAGTTGAATGGGGCCAAATTATGTTGCCCATCTTTCGAAATGGTACCCACTAAGTTTAAACTTTTAAAACCGCTAAGCGAATTAATAAAGCTAGCTCGATATCGGCTACTCATTTGTTCGATATCACTTAATAATAAATGTCTCATTAAATGGCTTGGTGATTAAACGGTTGTAATACTAATTCGGAAACCACGCCCGAGCTAGGTTGTTGACATAAAAACCAAATAGATTTGGCCACTTCCGCAGCTTGTACAAATTTATCGCGCTGCACTCTTAAATCAATTTGATCCCAAAAAGGAGAATCGGTTCCGCCTAAAAATATATTGGTAATGCGAATGTCTGTTCTTTTTAATTCTTCTCTGATCGATTTCATCATGCCATTTAATCCGTACTTAGAGGCCGAATAGGCTGCTGCACCTGCCATTGGAGTTTTTCCTAATACACCAGGAATATTAATAATCAAACCCTTTTTAGCAATTTTCATGGGTTCAATAAAGTTTTTCACTAGATAAAATGCACCAGCTAAATTTACTTGAATGCTCTGCATAAAATCTTGTTCAGTTAAATTTTCGATGGGCTTAATAATACCAATACCCGCAGCATTAATGAGTATATCAATCGCTGGAATTTGCTGGTGAATGTTTTCTGCAACTTTCTTTACTGCATTTGCATCTGTAATATCTAATAAGAAAGTTTGCTGGCTAGGAATTTGTAATTCTTGTGCTAATGCCGATAGCTTATCGGAATTTGTACTGCATAAAAATAAGTTTGCGCCAGATTGTTTTAATAATAGCGCTGTTGCTTTGCCTATGCCTCCTGTAGCACCTACAATGAGTACATTTTTATCTTTTATAATTTCCATTTTTTACTTTGACAGGGAAATATATTTTAAAAATTCTTCTCTTTTTTCAGCAGTTAAAAACGCTCCACCATATTCTGATGTAACGGTGCTACTATTTACATCGCTTACACCTCTAGAAGAAACACATAAATGGTGCGCATCAATAACTACGGCCACATCTTCTGTATTTAAAATACTTTTTAATTCGTTTGCAATTTGAATCGTCAATCTTTCTTGCACTTGTGGTCTTTGAGAAAAGTATTGAACAATTCTATTTATTTTAGATAATCCAATCACTTGACCATTTGAAATGTAAGCTACATGGGCTTTACCAATGATTGGTACAAAATGGTGTTCGCAATTACTATAGAAGGTGATGTTCTTCTCAACCAACATTTGGTTGTATTTATATTTATTTTCGAACATCGAAATTTTAGGTTTATTAGCAGGATTTAAACCTCTGAAAATTTCTTTCACATACATTTTTGCTACTCTATGAGGCGTGCCACTTAAGCTATCGTCTGTTAAATCTAAACCAAGAATTAACATTATTTCTGCAAAGTGTTTTTCGATTAATTCAACTTTAAGTTCGTCGTCCATTTCGAAGGCATCTGCTCTAATGGGTGTTTCCGCAGCACTCGAAATATGTTCGTCGCCAATAAGGTCAATTAATGTGTTAATGGGTGTATTTTTCTCAATTTTCATATTCCTATAACAAAATGACCTTAAAGTTGTTCTCGTATATATAAAAATTGATTAAATCAGGCCAAAATCGAGCATTTAGGGCTACTCCTTGATGCTTTTTGTATATTTGCCTTTTATTTAACTTATGAAACAAAGCATCTTAGTGCTATTTAGCTTTTTCTTTTACCAATCCGTTTTGTTTGCGCAAGCTCCAGGCAATAGAATGCAAGGCAATATGCCAGCAAATATTTCTGTTGCAGGGCAAGTGATAGATGGGAATACAAAAAAAGGCATTCCTTTTGCAACCATTTCTATCTTGAATACTAGAGATAATAAAATAATTGCTGGTAATGTTGCAGATGAAAAAGGTTATTTTAAAGTAGCCGATTTAAAACCGGGTAGGGTTAAAGTGGTTTACAGTTTTATAGGATATGTATCTATTACGAGCGATACTTTATTTTTAAATCCTGCAAATCCAGAAATGGTGCTAGGGGTCATAAAATTATATGCTTCAGTGAAGCAATTGGCACAAGCAACGGTAAACGCAGATCGCGGCATGTTGCAAATGGCAATAGATAAAAAAGTTTTCAATGTAGAGAAAAATGTACTCTCTACCGGAGGCTCTGCAAACGATGTATTGCAAACGATTCCTTCTATTAATGTTGACTTAGAAGGAAATTTAAGTTTAAGAGGCAGCGGAAACATAACCGTGTTAATTGATGGAAGACCATCTACGCTTACTGGCACAGATCGTAATGCGGTCTTAGAGCAAATTCCTTCCTCGGCTATCGAAAGTGTAGAGTTGATTACCAATCCAAGTGCGAAATACGATCCAGACGGCACTTCCGGAATCATTAATATTATTCTTAAAAAAAATAAACAAACAAGTTTAAATGGAAGTATTAATTCTTCTTTAACATATGGTGCAGGCAGGTATAGTTTAGGTTATAACATCAATTATAAAAATAAGAAGTGGAATCTTTCAACTGGTTATAGTGTAAGAGCAAATCAAATGAATATGCGCTCTTACAATACCAGAAAAAATTACAATACCGATACTACATTTACCAATCAAGATGGGTTAAACCATAATCAAAATACGACTAATGTATTGAGGCTTTCAGTCGATCATTATATCAATAGCCGTTCTACAATTGGCTTAACCTCTACTTTAAGCAAAACAGACAAATCGAGTGATGGTAGTAGTGCAAATGTAAATTATAACGAAAATCATTTGCAAACGGATGCCTTGAAAAGATTAAATATAGGTTTAGAAAATAGTTTAAATATAGATTTAGGATTAAACTATCGTAAATCATTTTTAAAACCTAAAGAAGAACTTACAGCAGATTTATCCTATTCAAATAATGCTTCGGATGCACTTACTGATTACGAAACAAGTAATACTTTTAATTCAAATCTATTTATTCAAAATGCCATCAGTAAATCTAGCGTCAATTTAGCTGCATTCAAATTAGATTACGTAAACCCAATAAATGAACAATCCAAATTAGAAACAGGATACAAGCTCAGTTTCAGATCAAATGATGCCGATTATCGTGTTGCTGATAATTCGCAGTTGGCAGATACTTTAACGCCAAATATTTTACAATCCAATCATTTTATTTATACCGAAATAATTAATGCAGCCTATGCCAATTATAGCAGAACCATTGGCGAGTGGGGCGTTCAAGGCGGATTAAGAGTGGAGCACGCCAATATTATAACGGATCAGGTAACAGCGAACATTAAAAATACAAAACCCTATTTAAGTTTTTTCCCGAGTCTTTATTTTGCCAGAAAATTAGCAGCAGATCAAGAAATTCAATTAAATTATTCGAGAAGAATTAATAGGCCTCAAGTAAATAATTTAAA
>CANJWU010000119.1 GCA_947478655.1 Sphingobacteriales bacterium
TAAATATGCAAAACAAGTATATCCTAGTACTGCAGCTGCTGCGTATTCCATTTTTCACGAAGGTTTAAATGCTCAAAACACTGTTAAATTTCCAGAAAATATTTTTGGTGCAGCCAATAAGCAAAATCAGGCTCGATATATTGCTATTTGCAATGCCTATACAAGCCGCGGTGCTCAAATGGATGATGTGTATTCGGCAACTCAAGGACAAGTTTATCAGCGTGATCAGCAAACAGGTTATAACGATGCAGGTTGGAATATAGAGGAAGGAAATTACGAAAGATGGATAACGCAAATAAATCCAGATGAAACGTCTATTGGTCTTTTTAGAGTAAGAGGTGTTATTAATGCTAGCTCATCAATATACGACCGTTTTGCACGTTCTTTTGAAAACAGTACCGGAAAAAATACCATGTATTTTAAATTTAATGCCGAGGTATTTAGCCTTTCGGATCCAGACAGTTTAACATTTAAAATTACCTGGCTCGATAAAAATTTAAATTCGACTTGGGCATTAAAATATTATAATTCATTAGGCTTACAGACTGCCATAAATATTACAGGTACTGGCGAAAATCAATGGAAGACAACAAACGTAACAATTCATAAACCAGTGATTACACAAAATGGTGTGTTAGGTGCTGACTTTATGTTGGTAAATACAGATAATATAGACGATATCTTTCATGGTGTTGAAGTGGATATTACGCGAACAGGCACCTTATCTTCTATTAATCATAATACTGAAAATGCGGAAACATTAATTTTTCCAAATCCAACATCGGCTATCATTTATTGGAATAAAAATAGGGCATTAGATGAAATTATTATTTATAATTCAAAAGGGCAAGTAGTTTCAAGCGTTAATAATCCTCAAAACAATTCATTAAGTTTATTGAATTTAGAAAAAGGGATTTATTTTATTGAATTTATAAAAGAGAAAAAAAGCGTATTAACTAAGAAAGTAATTAAAGAATAATAGGTCACACCGCATAGCTATCCACATCTAACCTACATTTTATATTTTTTTAAAATATATTTCCCAATATGGGAACTTTATATTACTTTTGTTTATACATTTTATTGTGAGGATAATTTCAAAGAAAATTTTGCGAGAATTTTGGGAAAAGCATTCTGACAGCACACAGCAGTTAAAATCTTGGTTTCAAGAAACTTCTGAAGCGGACTGGAAATCGCCTAGGCAAATTAAAAAGGACTATCCAAGCGCAAGTTTTTTAGCCGACAATAGAGTTGTTTTTAACATTAAGGGCAATAAATACAGACTAATTGTTAAAATTAATTATGACTATAGTATGGTTTGGGTTCGCTTCATTGGAACTCATACTGAATATGATAAAATTGACGCATCTAAAATTTAACAGCAATGGACATTCGACCAATTAGAACCAAAAAAGACTATCAATTAGCTTTAGCAAGACTTGAATTAATTTTTGACGCTAAGAAAAATAGCAAACAAGGTGACGAACTAGAAATACTAAGTATTCTTATTGAAAAATATGAAGACGATCATTATGCAATTGGTTTCCCTGACCCTATAGAAGCTATTAAATTTAGAATGGAACAACTAGGCTATACTCAAACTGATCTAGCGAATGTTGTTGGCTTAAAAAGTCGTGCAAGCGAAATTTTAAACAAAAAGCGAAAATTGACCTTAGAAATGGTAAGACTAATTCATAGCAGTATGAACATTCCAACAGAAGTCTTAATTCAAGCTTATAAATAATTTGCATTACCCTCATTTCTTAACCTAGGTTAAGAAATTTTCTATACCAATTATTTAGAAGAAGAAAAACAGACCAAGCTATTCGAACTTTGATTTTTGAAATGCATCTCCAAGGGCAATAATTTTTTCTTCTATTTCTTTAACAATGGCTTCGGTATCGTCGGTTTGGCTATAAGAGGCTTCTCCAAAAACAACATACGAATCGAAGGGTATCAATAATCTTTCGCCTTTAGGTAAGATTCTTCCCATACCTGTCATGTACACGGGGATATAGGCAATGTTTGGATGCTTTTTTAAAAGTAGGCCAACGCCTTTTTTAAATTGTTGCATTTTTTGTGGTTCGCCTCTCGATCCTTCTGGAAATAAAATAAGCGAATCACCCTTAACAAGCGAGGCACTCATGGCTTGTATTGGATTTTGTCCTTCGGCGTTTTTGCTTCTTTGAATCAACAAGGCATTGGTAAATAAACGGGTAATAAAAGATTTAAGGGGAGAACTTCCAAAATAATCGCCTGCTGCAACTGGATGTGTTTTTTTTATTTGAGAATAGGATAGTGCAGACATGAGCGCCATGGTATCTATATGGCTATTGTGATTAGCCACCAATATAAATTGTGCATGCTTATTTAGTTCCGCAACATTAATATATTTTACGCCGACCAAGATGCGTAAAAAATTACGCATGAAAACTTGATAGATCACAAAAAGTAATATGCCTCTCATGTTTAGGAATAATATAAATTATATACGATATGAAAAAACACTACCGATGTAATGGCCAAAGAATCTATTCTATCTAGTATGCCGCCATGTCCGGGTATAAGCGTGCCGGTATCTTTTAAACCAATATCTCTTTTAACCGCCGATACCACTACATCTCCAACAAAACCTGCACATGCAATTACAAAACTTACTACCAAAGATTCAACTTCGCTGAAGGGCGTTAAGAACCTTAAGAAATATCCTAAGACAGTGGTTGTTAATACACCTCCAACAAAACCTTCCCAAGTTTTATTCGGGCTTATTTTAGGAATGATGGCATGGCGACCCAATAATTTTCCCCAAGTAAATTGAAACACATCATTAATTTCTGTAATAAAAACGACAAATAACAACAAGCCTCTGCCGCCTGCATTAAAACCAGCTATTGGAGGCAGCGATAATAAAAAAGCTAAATGACTCAATGAAAAAACAGTGAGCATTAATTGGGTAGGTATCACACTCATTGATCGACCAATCTCGGTGGTTTCTCCTCTAATGACCAACATAAAGGAGATAAAAATAAACATGACTACCGGAATAAAAATCACGAACAAATTAAAATATCCGTAATAGGCTAACATAAATTGTATGGGAATAGCGATATAACACCAAATCATGATGCGTCTATCTACATCTCTTACATTTTTGCTAATGGTCGATATTTCGCGTAGGGCCATAAAAGATAAAAGTCCAAATGCAAAATAGGAGATGATCGGATTAATTACAATGGCAAGAATAAATACCGTTGCCATGGTCCACCACGACTTTGTTCTGAGTTTGAGCTCGATTAAATTTGCCTCGGGTTTTAATTTCCCCCAGATAAAAAATAACAGGGTAGCAAATACCAATAAGCCAATAATTAAAAGGATAATAAAAGCAACCTCTTTGTTTGCAGAAAATTGTGCTAAGTTCATTTTATTTAGGGTTTAAGGTTTTTTTAATTCTGAAAAAAGTACTTAACATTAACAGCAGTATAAGTACTAAAAAAATATAATCGATATAGGGGATAAGCGCATGGGTAAAATAAAATACCAAACTTAACAAGCCAATTACAAAGGCCCTGTCGCTTTTGCCCATAGGCCCGTCATATTGCCTGGTGCCGCTTACCGCTTTTGCTAATATGCCTGCGTATTCATTTATCACCGACATAAATAAAAAGGCAATAAGAATATAAATTGGTATAGAAAATAATTTTAACAAAGGGAAATAAAGTAAAAAATCGGAAACAACATCTCCGAGTTCGTTTAATACTTCGCCTTTTTTACTTTGCATGTGATAGGTGCTGGCCATCATGCCATCGAGTGCATTTAAAGCCATCCTAATTAAAAGTGCAAGAGGCAAAATCAACAACATGTTTTGATTTGGCTCGAGCCAAATTAATAAACCGGTAATGGCCGATAATAAGATGGCCCAACAAGTAATCATGTTAGCACTCACGCCCATTTTAAAAAGAAAATGGAGCAATGGCTTGAGCAATTGTTGAAACTTTGGTTTTATGCTATAAATAGAGATCATGGCTCGGGATTAAATTTTACAAAAGGGTTATCTAAATAGGCTTCGCGTTTGGCGCTAGGGCTAAACTTTTGGTTTTTGATAAAGTAAAATATTTCGTCTCCTATCACATCAAAGCGATAATACATTTCATCGTGGTTAATCCAAGTATAAAAATAATCGTGATAACTTTGGTTTAGGTTTTTGACATCCCATTGAATGGGCCCCATAGCCAGCGCGGTGGATTTGTGCTTGATCATTAATTTTGTTGCATGGCTTTCAATAAGAATACCTATGCTTATTTTTTCTGAAGAAATAGGAGGGTAATTTGTCTCAGAAAATTCTTTCATTATTTTTCCAGCGGCTAAATGAATTAAAAACGGAATGTCTTTTACCAAGGCATAAGGTGCTCTTTCTTGTAAAGGACTTCTATCGTAAAGGATGCTAGCAATATTGTTTGTTGGATGTTGGGCTATCCAATTATTTAAAGTCCAGGCGCCAACGATATATGAAAAAACATGTAATTTTTTGTACTTTTTTAATTGATGCTTAAGCATGAATTTATCTAATTGATCAACGCTATTTGCAATAGAGCGACGTGCAATATAATCGGGTATGTATACATCATAACCTTTATGAAAAAAGTAATCGGCAATTTTTTTGGTGCCTTGAATTTTAGACCCAAACCCAACCAAAA
>CANJWU010000120.1 GCA_947478655.1 Sphingobacteriales bacterium
ACCAATTCGGGCATTTGGTAATCTTCTAATGAAATCGAATTACAACTAAAAGTATTGGTTTCGATGATATCGGCACCAGCTGCTAAATATTCTTTATGAATAGCCAAAATAATATCTGGCCTGATTAAATTTAATAAATCATTATTCCCCTTTAAATCACAAGGGTGATTGGCAAATCGAATACCTCTAAAATCTTTTTCTTCTAATTTATAGCGTTGAATCATGGTGCCCATGGCGCCATCTAACACTAAAATTCTGTTGGCAAGCTCTTTTCTAATAGTTGACATAAACAAAAAAAATAAATTAACCCAATGGGCGTATTTTGTATTGCTTATCTGAAAACCAGGGAGCTGATATTCCTTATCGTTCTCGAATTTCGAGTAGATTTTAGCACCTTGTTAGCACAGGTTGCTAAGACATCGTAGGGTCTAGTCCCTCCGTCTTTCTTGATAAGCAAGGCAAAGTAAAGGATTTTATGATTGAAATACAAGAAAATAGCAAAAATTAGGCTAAGCGCTTAGTCATAGTAGCATCTATGATATCAAATAGCTGCTGCGGCTTGAGGTTTCTCCAGTTAAAATCGTCGAAATCGCCACCAAAAGAAATATAATAATCAATATTGGCGCGTTTGAATTCTTCGATTACATGTTCCCTGAAATTGATTGCCGCAATCCATCCTTCTTCAATGTCTTGAAACCATTCTTCGTAATAGCAGTCGTCGGAGCAATGAAAGTTTAAAATATTTTCGCCTAATAAAATAAATTTATTGATGTCTTGTGCAACTAATAATTCAATGATTTCTCTTTTGAGAAACATGATGTCATTGGTAATGCAATCGTTCCATTCTCCGATAAACTCTATGATTGCAAAATTTTTATCGTAATCGACATAGATTATTTTGAGGTAAAGGGTTGGTGATCCAAAAAAATCCCATTGGGGGTGAATGTAGAAATTGTAAATGGTTTCTGAAAACTCGAATTCGCTGTATTCCTTTCCATAAAAGGGAGAGCGGTCGTCTTCTGCCGAATTATAATCGTCTCTCCATTTGTAAAAAGGTTCTATATCGTGCATCTTATTTGCTTGTAAATGCCTCCATCGCTTTTCTTACATTACCGTGTAAAGCAATTAACTCATTGGCTAATTTTTCGTCGATGTTTAATTCGTCCATGAGCATTTTTGCACCACGGTGAATTAATTTATTATTTGATAATTGCATGTCGACCATTTTATTTCCTTTCACTCTTCCCATTCGAATCATACAAGCAGTACTGATCATATTTAAAATCATTTTTTGTGCTGTGCCCGATTTCATACGCGTACTTCCTGTTACATATTCGGGGCCAACCAGCACTTCTATTGGAAATTCCGCTGCATGGGCAACCGCCGATCCTGTATTACATACAATTGCGCCAGTGGTTATGCCAGCTTGTCTTGCAGCGCTTAATCCTCCTACCACATAGGGCGTACTTCCAGATGCTGCAATGCCAATCAAACAATCATTGTTTGTAATTTGATATTCTTGTAAGTCTTTCCAGGCTTGGGTTGTGTCGTCTTCTGCAAATTCAACCGCTTTTCGAATGGCGGTATCACCTCCAGCAATAATTCCAATTACAATTCCATGTGCAACGCCAAAAGTGGGTGGAATTTCTGAAGCATCTACTACCCCAAGCCTACCGCTAGTTCCTGCACCAATATAAAACAGTCTACCGCCTAATTGCAACTTTGGATAAACAGCTTCGATCAAGCGCTCAACGCTAGGCAATACAGCATTTACAGCCAATGCAACTTTTTGATCCTCTGCATTAATATTGCTAATTATTTCTGCAATCGATTTGTTTTCTAATTGTTCGTAAATAGATGATTGCTCAGTAATTTTCTCCATATGATTGAATATTGAGGATGCTAGCCTTATTAAAAATACAAATTAACTATATTCGTATCGTAATTGAAAACAAATATTCAATTCTCGAAAAATAATTTACTCATGCGTCATAAAAGAAGATTTAATTTTGCTCAGCCTGTTTTTTTTAGCCTATTACTTATTATTGGTATGTTTTTAGGTTTCAGATTCCATGTCGAAATAGCTAAGTTATTGCATAGCAAAACAGGAAATAAAATTGATCAAGTTTTTAACCTTGTTGACAAAAAATATGTTGACTCCGTTGATTTAAAAAAATTAGAAAGCGAAACCATTGAAGGTATGCTCTCGCAGCTCGATCCGCACAGCGTATATATTCCAGCCGAAGATGTAAAAAAATCAAACGAAGATTTAGAAGGAAATTTTGAAGGCATCGGCGTAGAATTTTTTATCGTGAAAGACACTATTTATATCGTGTCTGTTATTCCAGGTGGACCATCAGAAAAACTAGGCATCAAAGCGGGCGATAAAATTATCAAGGTGGATGGAAAAATAGTAGCTGGTAAAAAAATTAAGAATACCGAGGTAACCGGTTCGCTTCGTGGACCAAGTAATTCATTTGTTAAAATTAGTGTGAAACGCATTGGTGTTGCTTCATTAATCGATTATAACATTCAAAGAGGCAATGTTCCGTTAAACAGTTTAGATGCAGCATACATGGCCGCTCCAGGCATTGGCTATATTAAAATAAATACTTTTGCAGCTACTACTTACGACGAATTTTTTGAAGGAATTACCAAACTAAAAAAACAAGGATTAAAAAGTTTGATTTTAGATTTAAGAGGTAATCCGGGCGGCTACCTGAGTGCTGCCATAATGATAGCCGATGAATTTTTAAGCGCTAAAAAATTGATTGTTTACACCGAAGGTAAATCTTCACCTAAAAAAGAAGACTTTGCCACCGCTGCTGGAAATTTCGAAAAAGGCAAATTAATTGTTTTAGTTGATGAAGGATCTGCATCGGCTAGTGAAATAGTTGCAGGCGCAGTGCAAGATTGGGACCGAGGAATTATTGTTGGCAGAAGGTCTTTTGGAAAAGGATTGGTACAAGAGCAAGCCATATTGAACGATGGGGCTAGTTTAAGACTGACCATTGCAAGGTATTACACCCCAACTGGCCGGTCTATTCAAAAACCTTACCATGATGGCCTAGATTATTCGGCCGATCTTTACAATAGAATGCGCCATGGCGAGTTAACGAATGCAGACAGCATTAACAATGACACTCAGAAGCAATTTAAGACCCCCTCAGGCAAAATAGTATACGGCGGAGGTGGAATTACCCCCGACGTGTTTATACCGCTTGATACGTCAGCATATAGCGCTTATTACAGTCAAATTGTTGCCGAAGGGGTTTTATCAGAGCTTTGCTATCAATTTGTAGATAACGAAGGCTTAGGTTTAGCCAAATTCAAAAATGTAGACGCATTTGTAAGAAACTTTAACCTTCCGGCAGGTTTTATGGCCAATTTATTAAAGAATGCCAGCGCCAAAAACATTAAATATGTTGCTCAGGAGTGGTTTCGCTCCGAAAAAGCAATCCGATTACAAGCAAAAGCGCTTATTGCCCGTCAGCTGTTCCAAAAAGAGGGATATTATAGGGTAATGGCCGCCAACGACCCCGCCTATTTAAAATCAATAGCACTATTGCGTCGAAATTAACAAACCATCAATTTGCAAAAAGCCTCTATAAGATTCTTATAGAGGCTTTTTTTATTTTGAGGTAAATTTTGGGCAAAAAAAAAGCCTCTCGTATCCTACGAGGGCTTTTAATCTCTTCTGGTGAAGACTACTTTGTAGAATCTGCAGCTGAAGAATCTGTAGCAGCTGAATCAGCAGCCATAGAAGCAGCGTTAGAAATTGAGTCAGCTTGAGCTGCAGCAATTGAATCAGCCATTGCTTTTTCTTTTGCAACTTTTTGCTCAGAACTTTCACCACATGCTACGAATCCAAAGATTCCAGCAGCTAATAATACTAATAATACTTTTTTCATTTTCTATAATAAGATTTTAAAACGCAACAAAGGTAAAATAAATATTTTTAATACAAGCTCTTTTTTTTAAAAAAAATCAAAAAAACTACTTCTGTCTAAAATAAATCGCGATTGGAACACCCGAAAATTCGAAGTTTTCGCGGATTTTATTCTCTAAATAGCGTCTGTAAGGTTCTTTAATATATTGCGGTAAATTACAAAAGAAGGCAAAAGCAGGCGAAGAACCCGGAATTTGGGTTACATATTTGATTTTGATATACTTTCCTTTTACGCTTGGTGGTGGGTAACGCTCAATCACCTCCAACATCACCTCATTTAACTTAGAGGTAGGAACATGTTTGGTTTTATTGAGGTAAACTTCGTTTGCGGTTTCTATAGCCTTAAAAATACGCTGCTTGTTGATGGCAGAGGTAAAAATAATGGGCACATCGACAAAAGGGGCAATTTTTTCTTTGATTTTATCCTCAAAGGCCTTGCTCGTTTTTTGGTCTTTCTCTACTAAATCCCATTTATTCACCAAAATAACTACGCCTTTACGGTTTTTCTCAATTAAATTAAAAATATTGATGTCTTGCGACTCAATGCCTTCCATGGCATCAATCATCAAAATACAAACGTCTGCTGCTTCTAGCGCCTTAATGGTACGCATCACCGAGTAAAATTCGAGGTTCTCGTTTACTTTGGTTTTCTTTCGCATGCCCGCAGTATCGATCAACATAAAATCATGTCCAAATTGGTTGTAATGAATTTCAATTGAATCGCGCGT
>CANJWU010000121.1 GCA_947478655.1 Sphingobacteriales bacterium
ATGATGACAGGCATTACAGGTTGGCAGCAACAATTTCCAATTCCTCAATGTTATATTGGCACTAATGCCTGGAGTATACCTTTGAATCCAACAATTGCAGCTAATCCAGTTCCAGTAAATCAATTTCATTTTTTAAAAGGCGCAGTGGCCATTGCTGTAAATGGTGTTGCCATATTTAATCCCTATACTAATACGGGCGTTGATGCATTTTTAGATGGACAATTGGATTATTGGGGCGGTCATTGCGGCAGGGCAGATGATTATCATTACCATATTGCACCATTGCATTTATACAGTACTTCTCCATTAACATTCCCCATTGCTTATGCACTTGATGGCTTTGGGGTATACGGCACATTAGAACCAGATGGAAGTAATATGCAAACTTTGGATGCAAATCACGGACACTATGCAAGCAATGGAGTTTATCATTATCATGGAACTGCAACCGCACCATATATGATTGGCAATATGGTGGGTAGTGTAACAGAAGATGCAGATTTGCAAATCGTTCCTCAATCAAAGGCCTCTCCTATTAGGCCAGCTGGCGCGCCATTAAAAGGCGCGGTAATTACAAACCTTGTAGCTAATGCCAATCAAAACGGATATGCCTTGACCTATACTTTAGCGGGCTTAACTTATTTGGTTGAATACGAATGGAGTACCAATGGCGTCTATACTTTTAAATATACTTCGCCTACAGGTGTTGTAACCACTAATGTGTATAATGGTTTCAAGCAATGCACCATTTCAACCGCCATCGAAAACAATACCATTGCAAAAAAAGAATTAGTGATTTTCCCAAATCCAAGTAAGGGTAATTTTGAAATTTTATTTACCGGTAAACAAGAAAATAAAAATTTATACGAAGTTTATGTATACGATATGCTTGGTAAATTACTTTTTCAAGAAAAGAAATCCCAGGGCTCGCTAGCCTTAGTCGAATTAGGAAAAGGAACTTATATTGTAAAAGTGAAATCAGACAACGAAATATATTATAAAAAAATAATCATCAATTAATGAGTTTTAAATTAATCAAATCGGTATTGTTTTTTTCTTTCACACCAATTTTTCTTTTTGCGCAATATACAGGAACTGGAAAAGTGAGTCAAGGAAGAGCCACTACTACAAGTACAAATATTTATACCTGTCCAAGTGGTCGAGTAACTTCAGTAGGAATTAGCACAGCATCAGATAATAGTTCTTGGACGGTTCCTTCTGCAAACCATTTTACAGATGCTAATTTTCCATTTGCATCCGATCTTCATAATGCATGTATTGGGGCTAATTTTACTAATGCAACTGCTGCCTTAGCTGCTTTAAGTGGGAATGACATCATCAATATAGATGCCAGTGGAGAAGTATACACTGCCTACATTTTTGCAGATAATTATTTCGAATTATATGTTAATGGTATTCCTGTGGGTAAAGATAAAGTGACTTATACCCAATTCAATTCAAGTATAGTAAGATTTAAAGTGAACAGTCCATTTACAATGGCTATGCTATTAGTAGATTGGGAAGAAAATTTAGGATTAGGTACAGAGTTAAACGGTGCAGCGCCATATCATGCGGGAGATGGTGGCTTAGTTTGCGTTGTAAAAAATGCGAATAATCAAATAATCGCAATTTCAAATAATAACTGGAAAGCACAAACTTTTTATACTTCCCCCATTCAAGATTTAACTTGCCCAAGTGAAAACGGTTCTTTAAGATTAACCTCTAATTGTAGCACAACCGATGCCGCTAATGGAGAAAATCATTATGCGCTTCATTGGGAAATTCCTGCAAATGTGATGTCGAGTAATTTTGATGATTCGGATTGGCCAAGTGCCAATGTTTATAGTAATACTACCGTTGGGGTGAATAACAAACCTGCATACACCAATTTTACTGATATTTTTGATAACAGCAGTAATGATGCACAATTTATTTGGAGTAGTAATTTAATTTTAGACAATCAAGTGATTGTTCGTTATACGGTGAACGCTACGTCTGGTATAAATGAAATGGAAAAAGCTAAGGTGCAAATTTATCCTAATCCAAACGATGGCAATTTTAGCATTTATTTACCAGCGCAAAAAGAAATTGAAAACTTGAAGGTTTTCGATATATTGGGTAATTTAATCTTTGAAGATTTTACTGGAGAACACAAAATAAATCTAACATATTTTCCAAAAGGGGTGTATGCGTTAAAAGTGAAATCAGGAAACGAAATGTATCATAAAAAAATAATCATCAATTAATGAAAATTAAATTTGCAAAAATATTTTTACTCTTTTTATTATTGGCAATAAAGGTAATAGCACAAAATAAAAAAAGTGTTATGCTCAAATTACCTGATACAGGACAGCAATCTAGCTATACTTTAACCTTTGGCGAAGACGCAGATTTTAATATCAATCCACCATTCTATATTTTAAATAACGCTGCAATACTTAGCGATACAGTGACTGGTTTGATGTGGCAAAGAGCCGATGCAGGCGAAATGACATATGAGAACGCGTTGATTTACGCAGATACGTGTACTTTAGGCGCTTATACAGATTGGCGATTGCCCAATGCGCTAGAAGCATTTTCCATTTTAAATTTTCAAACACAAAACCCAGCAGTTGATTTAAATTATTTTATCAAAACAAATGCGGAATATTGGTGGACTTCAGATCTGCAAGTAAACGATAATGCAAAAGTATGGGTAACAAATTCCGGAGGTGGCGTTGGAAATCATGCGAAGTCAGAAACCATAAGTGCTGGGGGTATAAAGAAATTCCATTTAAGATTAGTCAGAACACTCAAAGCAAAACTGATCAATGTAGATCGATTTGCTAAACTTGCTGATGGAACCGTGTACGATAGTTTAACCAATTTAATTTGGCAAAAAACACCTTATGCAGATACTTTAACTTGGGAGCAGGCACTTGCTTATGCAGACACGCTAACCCAAGCGGGCTATAGCGATTGGCGTTTACCTAATATCAAAGAGTTGCAGTCTATTCAAGATATTTCAGTAATTAATCCTGCCCTAAATACCAATTATTTTAATGTATTTGGAAGAAAGAAATTTTGGTCGGCTACTACTTTGTCAAACAAAACTAATAGTGCATGGTATTTCGATACACAGTTTGGCATTACCACTTATCAAACTAAAACTACCAGATTAAACACATGGGTATTAAGAGGCGGACAATTTGCAACAAATATTCTTTGGAACGAATATCCATTGCTACTTACTGTTTTTCCAAATCCATGTCAAGCGCAATTAAATATTCAATTTAATTCAAAAGCAAATTTGAAATCACCTTATATTACTGTTACGAATGCCATCGGAAAAATAATTTACCAAGCGGCAGTGCCTAATGCTAGCTTCAGGTTAAACACTTCCGAATACCCTAAAGGGATTTATTATTTAGCTGTTTTTGATGGAAATAGCTTATCGAGTATAAAATTCGTAGTAAACTAAATAGCTTTCCATTAGCTTAAACATCAAATCTTATATATTCCCCTTCCATGGGTTTTTTGGGCGTTTTCTGCTTTTAGGCTTTTTTTTATGTGATAACCCTATTTTTTTGTTAAATTTAGTTTTATTCAAAAAAATTATGTCTAAAAAGGAAGATATACAACACGACTGCGAACATTGCCATTCTCGTTATAAGTCTATTTTCTGTCAAATTGCACCAGATGAAGTAAAGATAATTAATGAAAATAAATGGTGTCAATCATTAGAAAAAGGACAGCAATTATTTGCTGAAGGCGCTTATCCACATGGTTTATTTTGCGTAAATACAGGCAAAATAAAAATTCATCAAATGGGAGATGAAGGTAGAGAGCAAATTGTTCGATTTGCAAAAGAAGGCGATGTAGTTGGTTACAGGGCTATGCTTGCAGGCGAAAAATATTCGAGTTCGGCAACCGCCATAGATACCACTTCTATTTGTTTTATTCCTAAAAATGTAATTTTTTCCCTGATAGAGAAAGATGCCAATTTTTCTATTCAACTCATTAAATTATTGTCAAGTAATTTAAAGCATGCCGAAGAGTCTATTTTACACCTTGCACAAAAACCGGTAAGAGAGCGAATGGCAGAGTCTTTGCTTTTCTTAAAAGAAATGTATGGTCTAGAACCAGACGGGATTACAATGTCTGTAAGCCTTTCAAGAGAAGAGATTGCCACTTTAGTTGGAACGGCAACAGAAACAGCAATCCGTTTATTGTCCGAATTTAAATCAAAGAAGCTCCTGTCTTTCGAAGGCAGAAAAATTCAAATTATTGATGTTCCAGGATTGTTAAAAGTGGCAAATATTCACGATTAACAGAGCTTCAAAATATGACATTTGTCATATTTTCAATTACGGCGACTCATTAAATTTGCGAATGCAAAAAAATAGTGCCGAAACCACTGCCAATCAAATCTGTTATCATTGTGGTGAAGATTGCGAATCTCGATTAGTAACTTTTGATGAAAAGCCATTTTGCTGCGAAGGCTGTAGTTTGGTATATGAATTATTATCTGAAAATAATTTATGCACTTATTATACTTTAGATCAAAATCCAGGCATCAGTAGGTTTCAAAAAAAACATGATGGCTATCAATACCTAGAAGATGCAGATTTAAAAGCATCGCTCATTACTTTTAGTAATGGTATAGAAACGCACATTACCTTTCATGTGCCTACCAT
>CANJWU010000122.1 GCA_947478655.1 Sphingobacteriales bacterium
GCAGCAGCTATGTTAATGCTGTTGTGTTGGTTAGTTGCAATACGTACATCTTTCTTTTCAATGGCAGGAATAGTGTGAACTACAATATTGTAATTATTAATAGGATCTATTTGTAAAGTATCTGCATTTCCTCTGGCATTCAAGGTATGAATAAAGTGATAACGTTGCGCGCCTACCGTATTGTCATAAAATGTAACGGGGATATTTGTTTCTGTTGCTTTCCCTTTTTCATCTAATAAATTTAACTGAAGTGTTGTATTGTTCAATATAAAATTCATAGTAGATTTAAGGGCTCTTTTAAAACCAATTTCATCTTGAGCGTCATCGTATCTTCCAATACAATCAAATGTTGCAGCCGATTCGGCACTTAAGCCTAAGCCTATAATAAATGGTTGTAATATAATTCCTTTTTGTTGTAGTTTTTTAGAGATTTCGCAAGCATTTCCTTCGCAAGATTCTATACCATCTGTAATAAGAATCACAATATTTCTACATTTTTCGTTGCTACCAATAAAATCATTTGCACATTGCTCTAAGGCATAAGCAATAGGAGTAATGCCTTTGGCTTGTAAACTATTTAATTTAAGTTTAACATTGTTGGCATTGTTTGGTCTGATGGGTGTTTCTAAGCGCGAATCTTTGCAATCGTGTAAACTTAGTGCAGACATGCTTCCAAAAACACGCAAGCCCATTTCGATATTTGGAATCTTTTGCAGGCTATCTGCCATAGCGGCAATAACAGTTTTAGAAATTTTAAACCTATTGGAAGTGCTCCAATTATTAGTCATACTTCCAGATGCATCCATCATAAAAAGTATTCTTGTTTTAATATTGCTATTTGGTTTGCTTTGGGCAAAACCAATACAGGCAATACTTTGAAGTATTACTATAAATAAAACGAAGCGTTTAAATAGTAGTTTGTTCATTTAAAAATTAGTCGTTGTTGCAATGCCAGAAACAATAGTAAATTTTTTCTGTACAGTTGATTTATTGCTGATGGCATTTTTTGCTCGGTAAGTCAATTCGTAATTTCCGGGCTGTAATTGTATGCTTTGTTTATTTGTACCTACTGGTATAACAGTTACTTGTATTAAATTATTTTGTTCTCTTTTAAAAATAGATAGATAGCCTGGCTGCGCTTTTACAATTTGTAAAGATCCAGCAGCAGGAATATTAATATTATTTTGTTGAGACTGGATAATATTAATTTCCGGGATTAAAATTTTAGGACAAGTTAAAATTTCAATACTATAAACCCCAGTTAAATAATTTTGTGTGCTATTAATATTTTGGATATTGATTATTTGATTTTTTTGTTTGACAATGGCTTGTAAATTTTTGTATTTGCTAGTGCCTGCCATATTTATTTTTAGAGAGCCCTGCCCGGCACTTGTAGCCGCTATGGTATGTTTGCCAGGGATTAATTCGATATTGTTGATTGCTTTGGCTGGTATGGTATGAATCTTTACATCGTATTTTCTTTGTGGGTCAACAAACAAAGTGTCTGGATTGCCTGCTGTATTTAAGGTGTGAATAATATTGTATTTGATTGCTTTATTCTCCTGATCATAAAATGTCATGTTGACATTTGTCTCGATTGGCTTTTCTGCTTCGCTTAATAAATTAACTTGCAAGCTAGTTGGATTCATAATGGTAGAAATCACCACTTCACTAATTTGCTCTTTGAAGTTTTTTGCACTTTCGTTGGCTTCAAATACTTGCCCAACACAGTCGAACTTTATTTTAGATTCGGAATTTAAACCTAATCCAATAATATAAGGTCTAAAAAAAATGCCTGCAGCCTGCAATTTTTCTGCCGCCATACAAGCATCGCCTTCGCAATTTTCAAATCCATCGGTAATTAATACAATCACATTTTTGCATTCGTATTTAGTAAGCGTAAAATCGTTTACTGCTTGTTCTAAAGACAAAGCAATCGGCGAATAGCCTTTTGGATTAATATTTGCAAGGGTTGTGCTAAGATTAGCCGCAGTGCTTTTTGCAAAAGGCAATTCCAATTTAGTGTCATTACAGTCTACGGCCACTTTTTCGGATTGATGTCCAAATATTCTTAAGGCAAAAGATATATTTTCTTTGGCTAAACTATCGGCCATATGGGTAATGATTGCTTTTGCCGCATCCATTCTATTTCCCTCTTGCCATTTGCCCGCCATGCTTCCAGAAGCATCGAGAATAAATAATAATCGAGTGGGTATTTTTTTTGTTTGAGTAAAGCCCTGGCTTCCTGAAATTAAAAAGCAAAAGCCCACACAAAATAAATTGCGTAGTAATTTGCTTTTCAAATAATAGCTTGGCTGCTGCACTTAATTAATAATCTTTTAAAGTTTCTGTTAATTGAGCCAAAGCAGCTGCTAATTGTTCGTCGTTTGGTGCAACACCATGCCATTTGTGAGAGCCCATCATAAAATCTACGCCAGCGCCCATCTCCGTTTTCATAATAATAACAATTGGTTTGCCTGCTCCCGTTTTAGATTTTGCTAAGGCTAAACAATCGGTCAATTCTTGCATGTTGTTGCCATTGGTATGTAATACATCCCAACCAAAGGCTTCCCATTTGGCTGTTAAATTACCAAGGCTTAATACTTGTTCGGTTGAGCCATCAATTTGTTGGCCATTATAATCAATGGTTGCAATTACCCGATCCATTTTATGGTGTGCCGCATACATCGCCGCTTCCCAAATTTGACCTTCTTGTAATTCGCCATCACCATGAAGGGTGTATACAATGGAATGATCGTTGTTTAATTTTTTTGTTTCGGCTGCGCCTAATGCAACAGATAAGCCTTGTCCTAAAGAGCCCGATGCCATTCTTACACCAGGTAAATGTTCTGCAGTAGTAGGATGGCCTTGTAGTCTAGTGTTTAGTTTTCTGAAACTTGCTAATTCGGCAACTGGAAAATAACCAGCTCTTGCAAGTACCGAATACCAAACTGGAGAAATATGTCCGTTTGATAAAAAGAATAAATCTTCGTTTTTGCCATCCATCGAAAAATTGACATGGTGTTTCATTTGATGAAAATACAATGCGGTTACAAAATCGGCACAACCCAAAGATCCACCTGGGTGTCCTGATTGGCAACCATGTACCATTCTTACAATGTCTCTTCTAACTTGAGAAGCAATTTTTTCTAATTCTGAAATACTTGACATAATGCTATGATTTATATTGCTTCAAAGGTATAGAAATAAAGCAAGTCGACAAGAATGGAGCGATCAGAATTTTCCCCAAAACAAGAGAAATTCTACACATTTTTAGAATTAGGAACTATTTAGACAGAATGCCGTTTTATTGTGCCAATGCGGCTAAAATTTGTGCCGTGTGGTTTTTGGTATCCACTTTTTCAATAATATGGCTGATGTTGCCTTTAGCATCGATGATAAAGGTGGTTCTGGCAATGCCCATGTAGCTTCTGCCATACATGCTTTTTTCTACCCAAACGCCAAACTGCGTCACCATTTTTTGATTGGTATCGGCAATTAAAGGAAAAGGTAATTCGAATTTATCGATGAATTTGAGGTGCGACTTTTCATCATCACAGCTTACGCCTATAATGGCTATCTTTTTTTTGTTTAATGCTTTGTAATTGTCTCTGATGTCACATGCTTGTGCAGTGCAACCAGGTGTATTGTCTTTCGGATAAAAATAAATGACTAATGTTTGACCTTCAAAATCTGCTAATTGAATGGCATTGCCATTTTGGTCTAGGCCTTTAAATTTGGGTGCTTTTTTCCCAATAGATAATTTACTCATTTTTTTAATTATAAAAAGTGGCTAAGTATTGATTTTTATTGTCTTTCTGATCTATCACAACTATCCTAAAAACATGTTTTCCTTTTGGACATTTTTCATCAATATAATATTTCAAGGTAGCCGATTTTTGATCATAATTCATAAGCACCCATTGATCGTCTATATATGCATTATAGCTTTTGATGCCCGATAAATTATCACTAATGCGACAAATAATGGAATTGCCTTTAAGATGTATGCCATTAGCTATGTTAACGGGTTTAATGCTTGGGGCAATGGAGTCTGCAACTAGATAAAAACCGCCAATAATTTTACTTCTGCCTTTTACCACACCATTGTCGTAATAGCCTCCAATAGCACCTCGGTAAGTTTGAAAAATAATGGCTTTTGACTTTTGAAAATCAGTCATGGCTTTTTCAGGTTTAATGGCAATATCAAAAAAATCATTTAGGGCAATATTTTTATTTCCGATGCTGTGTATACTTGAAAATGCATTAAACGGAGCTTTACTATTTTCGTAATTCACAAAAGTGGTATCGAAGAAAGTATTCGGCTTGAATGTAAATTTAACATTTGCTCTTTCTAAGGTATTCTGAATATCAAATGGAAATAAATCAACAAGTGGTTTGTTGGTACTAAAATTGAAATTAAATGGATTGTTTGCAGCGCAATTAATGGTAAATTTTAAATTGGTCACATTGCCGTCTGCATCGGTTACAATGTACTCCATATTATAAATATCACCTGGCTCAAGCGCCATGCGGCCTCTGTCTTGTAGGTCTCTATAAATAGTTAATGGATTTCCGGCATCAACAAAACTTTTTTGCACCCATCTGCCTGTATTGTTTCTCTCTTTATAATCACAATGAGAATTAATGCCTTTAGTATCTTTAAAACTAA
>CANJWU010000123.1 GCA_947478655.1 Sphingobacteriales bacterium
AAAAATGATAGCTTATAACTTATATAAGTTTTTAGCTTGAATAAAATCAAATACTTTTTTGTCTAAAAAGTATTGCATCGATTTTCCTTCTTTGATTGCCTTACGAATAAAACTTGCAGAAATTTCCATCTTAGGTGTAGCCGTAAGATGCACGTGAGGGTGAGTGTGTAATTCAGTATTTGCAATTCCTGTGCGCGGATAAACATATAATTGATAATCTCTTAATAACAATTCGTAGTTTTTCCATTTTGGTAAACTGACTAAATTATCTTCGCCCATAATTAAAGAAAATTGATGCGTTGTATATTTTTCTTTTAAATAAGTTAAGGTGTCTATGGTATAAGATGGTTGTGGTAAATGAAGCTCAATGTCTTTCACTTGTATCGCATCTTGATCTTCGAATGCCAATTTGCACATTTCTAAACGATCATAGGCATGAATCAATGAATCTGGGTCCTTTAAAGGATTATGAGGCGATACAATGATCCATATTTGATCTAGTGCGGTAAATTCCAATAAATACTGTGCAATAATTTGATGTCCGATGTGGATTGGATTAAACGAACCGAAGAATAAACCAATATTCATAAACTAATCCTTTTTATTTAAAAAATCGCTTACTATTTTTTCAGCTTCAGCACAGGCAACACTTAAATCATTATTTGGCAAAGTAATGTCGAATTCATTAGCAAATGATAATTCAATTTTTGCTTTAGCCATTCGCTCTTCAATTTTTGCTAGCGAATCTGTTGCCCTATCGCTTAACCTTTCTGCTAACACTTCAACAGATGGTGGCATTACAAAAATAGCCAATGCATTTGCACCAAATTTCTTTTTTAATCTTAAGCCACCTTGAACATCTAAATCAAATATCACTTGTTTGCCTTCAGACCAAATTCTTTCTATCTCTTTCCCAAGTGTGCCATAATAGGTACCCGCATAAACTTCTTCGAATTCTGCAAATTCATGCTTGGCCACTTTATGTAAAAATTCTTCCTTAGAAATAAAATAATAATCGTGGCCATCTACTTCTGAACCTCTAATAGGACGCGTAGTTGCGGAAATGGAAAAACTTAAATTCGGAAATTTAGCTAGTAAATGCCTCACGATGGTGGTTTTACCAGCGCCAGATGGTGCAGAAAATATAATTAATTTACCCGAATCCATTCCTTATAAAATATTTAATAATTGCTCTTTAATTTTTTCGAGTTCATCTTTCATGCCTACTACAATCTTTTGAATGTTAGCATCATTAGCTTTCGAACCCATTGTATTTATTTCTCTTCCTATTTCTTGTGCTATAAATCCTAATTTTTTTCCATTTGATTCTGCTTCTTTCATGATAGAAAGAAAGTAATCACAATGGCTTCTTAACCTTGTTTTTTCTTCCGTAATATCATATTTTTCTGCGTAAAAAATGAGTTCTTGCTCCAATCTGTTTTGGTCTATGTTGATTGCACCTACGGTATCTTTTAATAACTGTTCGATTTTTTCTTTGATGGCAGGTACTCTAGCTACTTCCAGTTTTTCTACCGCTAAAATGCTATCATTAATTAATTGAACCCTAGCCGACATATCATTTGCTAATACATTTCCTTCGTCAATTCTAAAAGTATTAAAGGCTGCCAAAGCCTTTAAAAATGTAGCATTGATGACTTCCCATTCTTGCTCATTTACTTCGGCTTGCTTGGTATTCCAAACTTCCGAAATTTTTAATGTTTCCTGAAAAATATTTGCATGATCTGCATTTAATGATTTAGCTAAATCACTTAATTGTCCGTAATAAGTTTTAAATAATGGCACATTTAAAGTGGCATTTCCGGTAGCTTCTTCGCTCGTGTTTTCTATAACTAAAATTACCGAGGCTTTTCCTCTTTCAATTTGTTTACCACAAATTGTTCTTAAAACATTTTCTTTATCATTATAAATCTTGGGCAATTTTACCAAGAGCTCCAAAAACTTGCTGTTCAATGACCTTATTTCAACATTGATTTTTTTGTTTTCATACTCTGTGGTAGCTATACCATAGCCAGTCATTGATTTAATCATTTTTATTTTTTTTATAAAGATAGAAAATTAAGCATTATCAAATTTTACTTTTCGCATCATTTGGAAGCCCAACCAAATAAACACCAATAAAAATCAATAATGAAAACAATACTTTAGGTAAGGTTAGGCTATCTTTTCCCATAGAAACAGCAATGATAGTAGCTAAAACGGGTTGTAAATAAATATAAGCTCCTACTAAAGTAGCGTTCGCATTTCTTAAAGCCCAAGCATTTAATACATAGGTGATATAGGTTGCTCCTATAATTAAGAAAATAATGGCAGACCAAATGCTGTTCGGAATCGCTTGCCATTGTACTTCTTTTAATTCAGTAAATCCAAATGGAATGACAAGTAGCCCTCCAAAAAAGAAAGTCCATTTTATAACGGTAAGCGGAGCATATTTATGAAGTAAGGGTTTGGCAATAATTAAATAATAGGCATAAATAATTGCGTTAGTCATGACCATTAAATCACCCCATAAGGTAGTAGAATTAAAGGATAGCGATGGACCAAGTAATAATAAAATAGCACCAATAACACCACAACACAAACCCATTACTTTTAATTTAGTGGCTTGCTCGTTTAATAAAAAGAAAGAAAAGAATGCCACAAAAAGTGGTGTTGTGACCATTAAAATAGCAGCGTTTATGGGTGTTGTTATGGCTAAGCCCTTAAAAAATAAAAGCATGTTTGCAGCCACACCAAACACCGCGCATTTCAACAACATTAAAAAATCTTTCTTGCCATGAATTGATTCTTTAACAAACAAAAAATGAGTAACCCACAATAATGAAATAGCGCCCCAAACCCTGATGGTTATTAGGCCCATAGGCTTAATATAATGTGGCATTACTTCTTTTGCGATAGAAAAAGTGGCTGCATAAATTAATGCAACCAGAAATAAGGAGCAATGAACTTTAGTGGATTTTGTCATAACTTTTAAATTGAAGGAGTTGATTATTCATCTCCTTAAAAACGGCTTGTTTATAAGCCTCCACATCATCCATCGTATAATTTTCTGGCGAAATAATATCTGCACAAATAACATGTAATACCCCTGGACTCACCATTAACGGGTGTTTACGTGGAAGCATTTCTTTTGCATTAAGTAATAACATGGGGGCAATGGGTGTTTGCGTTTCTATAGAAATTTTAAACGCGCCATCATAAAAATCTTTAAGCATCAATTCTGTAGTATTCATAGTGCCTTCTGGAAATAATAGTATCGACATGCCCGCATTTAATTCTGCTTTCAAAGCCGCCACACTTGCCGCCCTACTTTCTTTATCTTTTCGGTCTACCATGATGACCATTTTTTTGTAGATCCATCCAAATACTGGAAACTTTGCCATTTCTATTTTCCCTAATGGCTTGAAAAGACTAGGTGTAGATAGGATTACAGCTGGCGCATCTAAATACGAACCATGATTTCCAATATATATATAAGAGGTATTTTTATCCCAGTTAGGGTTTTTACGAATATTAATTTTAATAAAAATAAATGTCATGGTTATCCAAGACCACAAGCGAATGCAAGAAAATAATAATGGATAAGAAATTTTTGAGGGTAATAAGCTGAAGAGTAAAAAAAATGGTAATAGCAAAAACATGACGGCAAAAAAAACAGACAGACTATAAATCAAATATATGGCGCCTGCTATTTTTCTCATATTAAATATTTAAATATTGACATGATTTTTCTGCTGCATTTTTTTCTGCATTTTTTTTGCTGTAATCTTGGCCTAATCCGGTATCAATACCATCTACCAAAGCCCTTACACTGAACAAACGCGACTGTCCTAGCGATTTATCTTCAATCACTTCGAACACTACTTCTTTCCCTTCTTTTTGTGCCCACTCCAATAACCTACTTTTGTAGTTCGACTCTGTTTGTTCTAATCTAGAAATATCTACATGCGTATTTAAAATTCTATTGATAATAAATCTTTGTGTTACGCGATAGCCTTTGTCTAAATAAATTGCACCGATCATTGCTTCAAAAGCATCGCCAAATAGCGAGGAATTTTTATTTCCTTGATTGGTTATTTTTGCATCATAATTAATTAAATCTGCAATGCCCATTTTTTTTGACAATTGATTCAGGTGCGCGCGGTTAACAAGCTTTGAACGCATCTCTGTTAAAAATCCTTCGTCTTTATATGGAAATTTTTTAAAAAGCACTTCGGCTACAACCGAGCCCAATATGGCATCTCCTAAAAACTCTAGTCGTTCATTACTATTTTTGATGCCTTTATTATTGATATCGTTCGCAACAGATTTGTGTCTTAATGCCAATCGATAAAGCGCATGGTTTCCCGGAATGAAGCCAAGAATATTTCTTAAAGCTTGAAGTTCTTTGCGATCAACAGATGTATATAATTTTAAAAAACCTATTGGCATATAAAATCTGATTGTGACTCCTTAAAGGAACAAGACTTATTTAAAAAACTAAAAAAAATGATCGTGAAGAAATTAGTCAACCTTTTTTACAATTACAGAAGCATTATGTCCACCGAAACCAAAAGTATTACTCAGTGCAGCGCGAACTTCTCTGTGTTGTGCTTTGTTAAAAGTAAGATTTAAACGAGGGTCAAATTGAGGATCGTCTGTA
>CANJWU010000124.1 GCA_947478655.1 Sphingobacteriales bacterium
AATTTCAATAACCCAAGTATATTCTTAACGCTTGCCACTTCGGCTAGTTTAAAAAAGTTAGCCGAACTGATGCCCGATGCACCAGTTAAATTTACCAATGGAAGCATGTCGATCAATGTAAACTTAAATGGTTTATGGAGCGATTTTTCTGCGGTGAATAGTATTGAAAAAACAAATGCCAATGGTTCGATTGTTATTAAAGATGCTGCATTTCAATTACCTAATAGCAGCCTTGTATGCAAAAATGGCAATGGAAATTTTAGTTTCGAAAAAAATGATTTGAAAATTAACCAGTTAAATGCCCAATTAGGTAGTTCCGACTTGGCTTTGCAAGGTTATTTTAGAAATTTATTGGGCTTTGTTTTATTCCCCGATCAATCTTTACAAATTGATGCACAGCTAAAAGCCAATAAAATAAATTTAGCCGAATTGATTTCTTCTACACCAACAAACAATACCCAAAGCGAATACCTGATTAAAATAAATCCAAAACTCAGTTGTAATTTAAAGGTTGATATTAACGAATTAATTTTTCAAAAATTTAAGGGAAACGATATTGGTGGAAATATTCAAATTGGAAATCAACAAATTAACACAGATTATTTATCGTTTAGGGCACAAGATGGTTTGGTCTTTGCTAAAATAAAATTAGACGCTAGTTTAGGCAAACCATTAAGTATTGATGCCGACCTTAATTTAAAGAAAATTAATATTACTAAATTTTTCTACGAATTTGAGGAATTTGGTTTAGAAATTATTCAATCTAAAAACTTAAAAGGATTGGCTACTGCTTCGATTAAAGTACACAGTATCTGGGATAAATATTTATCGGCTAATACCGATGCCTTAACTGCCGAAGGGCCTATTCTAATTGAGAATGGGGAGTTAATTAATTTCGAACCTATGCTGGCTTTATCAAAATTTATTGATGTAAACGAATTGAAAAATTTAAAGTTTGCAAGTCTGGCTAACACGCTTTCCATCAAAAATCGTATAGTGACGATTCCGGCTATGCAAATTCAAAGCAGTGCTTTAAATGTAGATTTTGCAGGCACACATAATTTTGATAACATCATCGATTACCGATTGAAAATCTTATTATCTGATTTGATCAAGAAAAAATCAAAAAGATTAGGCGATGAACAATTTGGCGAGCTAGAAGACGACGGCAGAGGAAAAACTGTTTTATATATTAAAATGTATGGAGATGCAGAAAATCCAAAATTCAATATTGATAAAATAGGCATCAAAAAGAAATTAGCCGACGATTTAAAAAAAGAAGGTAAGGCTGTAAAGCAAGTATTGAAAGAAGAATTTAATTCGTGGTTTGACAAAGAAGCCGAATTTAAAGAGCAGCAACAAAATAATGCGGCCGATTGGGAAAAAGACATACCTGGCTTAAAAAGCAGCCAACAAGGCATAAAAGTAGATAGCACAAAGAAGAAAAGCAATTTACAAAGGTTGAAAGAGAAATTAAAAGAGCAAGAAAGCATAGAGCAACCTTAAAATAAATTATTATTTTTATTAAAAATATTGCCCCCTATGGAAAACACCGTCATTCATCGCCTTGATCTTTTAGATTATACACAAGGCAGCCCAGATCAAAAGAAAAATTTTTCGGATGCTATTGGTCGTGCATTTAACGAAACTGGTTTTGTAACCATTCGTAACCATGGTTTAAATAATGCATTGATTCAAGAGTTATATCAAGAAGTGAAAGCATTATTTGATTTACCCGAAGCAACAAAAAAGAATTATGAAATTGAAGGCTTAGGTGGACAAAGAGGTTATACAAGTAAGGGCAGAGAAAAAGCTAAAGATGCTAACACCCCCGACCTTAAGGAATTTTGGCAAGTTGGACAGTTTTTAGATGGTAGTCATTTACCAATGGATACTTATCCTGAAAATATTTTAGTTAAGGAGAATCAAAAATTCAATGATATCACCAAAGAAGTTTACAAACGCTTAGAAAAAGCGGGTGCAGAAATATTAAAAGCCATTGCGGTTTATTTAAATTTACCAGAAGATTTTTTTGAAGCAGACATTACCGATGGTAACAGTATTTTAAGAGCCATCCATTATTTTCCAATCGAAAATCCTGCTGCTGTGCCTGCAGAAGCAGTAAGGGCGGGCGCTCACGAAGATATTAATTTAATTACTTTGTTAATTGGCGCGAGCGCAGATGGCTTGCAAATTTTAACCAAACAAAATAAATGGTTTCCAGTTACGGCAATCGAAGATGATATTGTCGTGAATGTCGGCGACATGTTACAAAGATTAACCAATAATAAATTAAAATCAACTACCCACAGAGTGGTGAATCCTCCAATAGAATTAATGAAAACTTCGCGCTATTCGGTTCCCTTCTTCTTACATCCAAAATCGGAAATGGACTTAAGCTGTTTAGCCAATTGTATAGAAGCTGGTCAAGTAAAAAAATACGATGACATTACAGCAGGCGATTACTTAGAGGAACGCTTAAGAGAAATAGGTTTAAAATAAGGGCTAATTGCTGAGCACTTCTTCTAATACTACATGCGATTGTAAACCCCTGAAACCTTCTAGGTGATACTGGTAGTAGGCAATGAGCGCTTGTAAAAATTTCTTTCTTTCTTCCGAACTCAAATGTAATTGCGCAGCCTGTTCGAAATTATTTTGCATGAGTTGTTTTAAAAATTCGGTATTTTCTTTTTCCATATAAACCGGATGCGAAGGAATCCCGTTGACAAATACCCCATTTTTAACATCAAAATAATTATCGCTGACTTTAATAGCATGTGCTGGATAAATTCCTAGAAATTTGGAAAAGCGCAACATAAAAAATAAATGAAAATTGGCCAAAGGCGCCTGCGTTAAATCTAATAATTGAATAGATTGAAAAGCAAACTCGAATAAATCTTCGTCGGTATTACTTTCTTTTAAAGTCACATAAAGCAATTCGCAAATAAAAATAGCCAAAGAAGTTTTAACAATATTATATGGAATTTCGGATAAGATGGGGTCGTTTTTAAGTTCTGCAATACTCTGCAAACCCCCGTTTGGCTTATGATACACCACCATGTCGAGTAAATGCAAAGGCTGCAACATCGACATTTTAATTTTCGTTTTATTTTTTCTAACGCCTTTTAATAAATACGATTGCGTACCAAACTTTTCGGTTAGTACATGTACAATTAAACTCGTTTCAGAATAATTAAATGTTTTTAATACAATGCCTCTGGTTTTATGAAGCATCTTAATGTATTACTAGAATTTTTTTCACCATGGTTTCTACACCAAAATCGTCGGTAGCCAATACCAAGTAAACACCAGTACTCACTTTTTCGGAAGCAAAATTTTTGCCATCCCAATTAGCTTGACCGCCATTTGCAAATGTTCGAAACACAAGCTTTCCATTGATGTCGGTAATTTTTACTTCTGCATTATTGACTAAGCCTTGAATAGCAATGATGCCTGCGTAATTTTCTCTTACTGGATTAGGGAAAACTTTTACTTGATCGAGGTTGACTTCGTAACCTTTGGTTGCATCGCTTCGATAAGAAACAATTCCGTTGTCGGTTGCGAAATACACAATTCCATTTTCGCCATTAATGGCTATGTCGTTGATTTTATTAGCTAATAGCGGGCTGTTACTGGTATTGAAATAATGTATCTGCTGAGCACCATCATCCGAAAACAACCAAGCACCATTTTTAGTACCCATCCACTTTCTATTGGCGCCATCTACCTTAATACAAGTAACTGTTTCGGATGCTAATAAAAATTGTACAAATTCTCCATCGACTACTCGAACTGGTTGCGCATCGATGTCTGCACCAAATTGCAAAATGGCAGATGGATTATAAAATACCACCACGCCTGCATTTGTTCCAACCCATATGCGGCCATCTAAATCTTCGGTTATGGCAAATACTTCGGTTGCATCTTTTGGTAAATTACCCGCGCCTTGGCCAGCTGTTAATTTCTTATAAACCACTTTACCATTTGTACTTTCTTTGAAAACCAAAATGGCATTGCTTGCTGGAATCACTACCCACTTTTGATCGTTGCGATCAATCGTAATATCTGCTACATATTTTAGTTCTCCGAACACTCCCGGGAATTCAAAATTTTGCCAAGTGCCGTTTGCTTTTTTAACCGAAATTGGTTTTTCGGCCCAATGGTTAGCCACCCATAATTGATTTTTACTATCAATGGCCATGCCCGAAACGCGGTACTGGCCGTCGTTTCCGAGTGCCTCCCCTAAAGTGGAATTATGATAACTATAATTTTTTACGAACTCATTATTCTCAAACTCTAACAAGCCTTTCCATAAAGTTCCATAATATTCTTTATTCAATTTATTATCAAAAACAACTGAAGTGAAATCGTAAAACGAATCCATCACCGAATAATTTAAATAATTATAGTTACGCCAAACACCTTTATCGTAAGTATAAATTCCATTACGAATAAATTTATTGGTATAATTATCGCCAACCGAACCCGAAGCAACAATGAGCTTGCCGTTTTTAATAGCTAATCTTCTAGCGCTTACATTATACGGACCATTGGGCACATAAGTTGCGGCATAGGGTTTATTCACGCCATCATATTTAGCCAAGCCTTGGTAAAAATCGGCAATC
>CANJWU010000125.1 GCA_947478655.1 Sphingobacteriales bacterium
TTAACCGCATTCCCTCTATACCATAACTCAAAATGTAAATGCGGACCATTAGATAGTTCACCCGTCGACCCTACTATGGCCACTGGCTCACCAACTCTTACAAAGTTACCAACTTTTTTCAAAAGCACCGCGTTGTGCTTGTAGATTGAAACCAAGTCGTTATTATGTTGAATAGCAATTACATAGCCGTTTTCTGTGGTCCAAGCGCCAAATACAACCGTTCCTTCTAAAGCCGCTTTAATGGTTTCGCCTTTAGCCGTGGCAATATCGATTCCAAAATGGTTGTTACGGGTATTGAATTTTTCTTTGACACTTCCCTTTACAGGCGTAAAGAAAGCATAACCTGCAATGCCTGAGACCTTTTTAGGAGCATCTGCAGCGGCAATGCCATATTGATTCTGGTCTTCAATCATCATCCTTAACATAGAATCTTCGGCAGGTTTTGCGCCAATTCTAAAATTCGTATCGATTAGTTGCGGTTTGCTATGAATATTTAAAGTATCGTTACTGCCAGCCTTGCCATTAATGACTTGCTTAATATTGTCGATGTATTGATCGTTCGAAACAAGTAAATCTTCTAGAGAGTCTACTTTTAAAGACATTTGAGCAATATCTCTGCGAAGTGATACATCTGCATAGCCTGGAATATATTCTTTTAAGGGCGTAAAAATTAAAATAGAAGTTACCAAGGTAATGAGCATCACTAAAAGCAAACTCGATACGATGAACACATTTAAACGATTAAGCGTAAAGGCTGCTTTTTCTTCGAATGTATCGTCATTCAAGAATACAATCTTGTAATTTACTTTTAATCGTGCTAATAAGGATTTCTTCTTTTGTACCATTATTATTGCAAATTAAACCAATTTTCTTGAAAAGGACCTCTTTTTCATAATCGATTAAAAAACAATAATAATTGAGGAAATAAAATAAATTTGTAATCCGTTAGTATAGCTAAATAATAAAAGATTGAAAAAAAATAAGCCGCTATATCGAATTCTTCTTATTGCGCTCTTTTTAGGGAGTTTTACTGCTTGCAAAACAAGCAAGAAACAATCGCTTATTCAAAAAGCCTACCACAACGTTACGGCCCATTACAATGGGTATTTTAATGCTAAGCTAAAAATTGATCAAGTAGCGATGCAAAATGAAGTCAGCATTAAAGAACAATACGACCAATTATTGCCGATTTACAAAAAAGCGGTGGCAGCCGGTACCGGAGAAAATGCCAAAGGATCTAAAGCGGGCAATCAACCATTAGACGAAGCCATTAAGAAAGCATCGTTTGTTATTCAAAGACACGAAAAAAGTAATTGGACCGACGATTGTTATTTCGAAATAGGAAGAGCAAACTATTATAAAAAAGATTATTTCGGGGCGATTGAATCTTTTCAATATGTTGCCGGAAAATACAAAAATACCTTTACCGGAAATAAATCATATATCTGGCTCATCAATTGTTATGTCGAATTAAATAAATTTCAACAAGCCGAATCGGTTATTAATATTGCTTTAGGAAGCGAAACTTTTCCTAAAAAAATATTACCCGATCTATTTACCAGCATTGCGAATTATCATTTTGTAAAAAAGAATTATGAAAAAACAATTGAGTATTTAGAAAAAACGATTCCAATAGAAAAGAAAAAAAGTAATCAAGCACGCTATACTTATTTAACAGCTCAGCTATACGAAAAAATTAACGAGACTGGCAAAGCAGCCATTGCCTATCAAAAGGTGTTGAAGTATAACCCCAACTACGACATGGCCTTTAATGCCAGGATCAATTCTGCTCGCCTTTTTGAAGCCAAAAGCAATGCCTCTAAAAAGGAAATTGAACGCAGTTTGAATAAGATGCTCAAAGATGAGAAGAATAAAGAGTTCAAAGATCAAATATATTTTTCACTTGCTAATATTTACGAGAATCAAAATAACATTCCCAAAGCAATTATATATTACAAATTATCTTCTGCTTCGAGTATTAACAATACCGCACAAAAAGGACTTTCGTTTTATAAAATTGCCAGTATTTATTTTGAAGATAAAAAATACCAATTAGCACAAATTTTTTACGACAGCGCAGGAACATTTTTAGCAAAATTGCATCCAGATTACGATTTGGTTCAAAATAGGAAAACCAGTTTAAATAAATTAGTCGAAAATTTAAACATCATAGAACTAGAAGATAGCTTGCAAAAAGTAGCGAAGCTTTCTGAAATAGACCGAAATAAATTATTGGATCGAACGGTTAAAAAAGCACTCGAACAAAAAGAAAAAGAAGAGGCTGCACTCGTTAAACTGAAAGAATCATTAAATAATAAACCGATAATAGAAAACGAAGGATTTGCAGCCAATAAACCGAGCGCTACCTGGTATTTTTATAATACTTCCTCGCTTAGTTTAGGCTATTCAGAATTCATGAAACGCTATGGTCGTAGAACGCTGGAAGACAACTGGAGAAGGTCTAATAAGGAAAGCTATACAAGCTTAAACATGGCTAATGCAGAAGAAACTCCTACAGAAGAGGGGAACGCTGCCGAAGGCAAAGACGCGAAAGACGAAAGTGCCCAATTAAGAAAAAAATATTTAGCCAATATTCCTTTAAGTCCCTTACAAATGCAAAATTCAGATGTAAAAATTGCCACGGGCCTATACAATGTTGCGCAATGTTTTAGAGAAGATATTGTAGACCATAAGTCTGCTATTAAATACTATGAAAATTTACTAAAGCGTTTTCCGGAAAATAAATTCAAAGTGGAAAGCTATTTTCATTTGTATAGAATCTATAATTCCGTTCCAAATAAAACAGCTGCAGAAAATTATAAGCAAAAAATACTAACGGAGTTTCCGAATTCTTTATTTGCCAAAGTAATTGCAGATCCAAAATTTGTATCAGATACAGAAGAAAAAAATAAAAAAGCCATGCACTTTTATGACAGTATCTATACTTATTACTTGGCGGCAAATTACGAACTGGTGATGAGCAAAAAACCCTTTGTAGATACTAATTATTTTAATACCAGCATTGGACCTAAATACGCTTATTTATATGCACTTTGCAAAGCAAAAACAAATAATATAGATGCCTTTGAGTTTGCATTAAACGATTTAATTAAAAACTATCCTTCGGCAGAAACAGCAAACATTGCTAGAGAAACTTTACAAAAAATAAACCAAATCAAAAATCCAAAATTGGCAGTGGTAAAAAGTAACGAGCCCTCTCCCTACAACTTAGAAAGCAAAGGACCATTTTTAGTTATTATTTCTACAGATGATAAAGCTATTTTAAAAGAAACTAAAATTCAAACCAGCAAATTCAATGGTTTTCAATTCTCGCTTTTAAACCTTAGCGTGAGCTCAGAATTAATTGGAGATAATATCCAATTAGTGACCATCAGCAGTTTTGCAGAGATTAATAAAGCAAAAGAATACCTGATTAGCCTAAACAAACAATCGTCGGATGTGATTAAATTGTCTAAAGGCAATTATCAATTGAGTATTATTTCTGAAAAGAATTATAAAATATTACAAGCTAAAAAAGACATCAAACAATACTTGCAATTTTACGAAAGTAATATAGAAAACAATGAGTAACCCTTCAAACCTAAGCCAAGAAGACATTAGCCACTACACCAAACTTTTTTGGAAAGTGATTATTTATGGTATTTTAACATTTGTGCTATTAATTGCGAGCGTTGGCTTTGGGCTATTTGGCGAATTACCTTCCTTTAGAGATTTAGAAAATCCAAAAAGCAATTTAGCTACAGAAGTAATTTCTTCTGATGGAAATATACTAGGCACTTACTTTATTCAAAACAGGTCAAATGCAAAATACAAAGACCTTTCACCTAATTTAGTGAATGCTTTAATTGCTACCGAAGATGTAAGATTTTACAAACATTCTGGAGTAGATTTGAAAGGAACTTTTGCCATTATATTTTATAGTGCTATTGGTAAAAAAAGAGGGTCGAGTACCATTACCCAACAATTAGCAAAAAATCTTTTCCCTCGTAAAAAACAAAACATATTTAATATTGGCATTATTAAATTAAAGGAATGGCTTACTGCTATTAAGATTGAGCGTAATTATACCAAAGAAGAAATTATCACCATGTATTTTAATACGGTAGATTTTGGTAGTAATTCTTATGGCATCAAAGCGGCAGCCAAAACTTATTTCAGTAAAACACCCAATAAATTAAGCATAGATGAATCTGCTTTATTAGTGGGTATTTTAAAAGGAACCACCGTTTTTTCTCCGATAAAAAATCCAGAAAGAGCGATCAAAAGAAGAAATGTGGTTTTAGAACAAATGGAAAAATATGGTTTCATTTCTGAAGCAGAATTAACAGAAAATAATAGCAAAGAATTAAACCTACAATTTCAAAGCCCCGATCATAACCAAGGCTCGGCCACTTATTTTAGAGAATATGTTCGACAAGAAGTAACCGCATGGTGTAAAGAAAATAAAAAGGCAGACGGCGAAACTTACGATATTTACAGAGATGGTTTAAAAATTTATACCACTATTGACTCTAGGATGCAA
>CANJWU010000126.1 GCA_947478655.1 Sphingobacteriales bacterium
ATGTCTCATACGAATGCGTTTTTTTTCTGATAAATTTTCGTTTCGATTGATGCCTAAAATATCGACACAGAAAGAAGTGGTGAGCGAAGTGAGCGCGCCATCTGCACTTGGATAAGCTGCAGAAATTAATCCAATAATAAATACAATGCCTGCAAATTTTCCTAAGTAATTAATGGCAAGCGTCGGAAATAATTCGTCGGAATTAGCGGGTAAGGCAATGCCTTTTCTTTGCGCATATTGATATAAAACTACACCTAAACATAGAAACAAAAAGTTAACCAAAACTAATACTATACTAAAGCTAAACATGTTCTTCTGCGCATCTTTCAGCGATTTACAGCTCAAGTTTTTTTGCATCATTTCTTGGTCTAATCCAGTCATTGTGATGGTGATAAACATACCGCTTAAAAATTGTTTCAAGAAAAATCTTTTATCATTTACGTCTGTAAAAATTACTTGCGAATAATTACTTTTTTTTATTGTTTTAACCAAATCCGAAAAATGATATCCTAATTCATTAGAAATAATATAGACCGAAATAATAACCCCTAAGAGCATGAATGTTGTTTGCAAGGTATCTGTCCAAATAATAGTTTTAATACCACCTTCGTAAGTATATAAAAGTATGAGTGCGATAAATAACAATACCGTCACATAAAATGGAACACCCCAAGATTGAAATACAAAAGTTTGTAAAACACTCACCACTAAAAACATTCTAAAAGAAGCACCTATTACCCTGGATAAAATAAAAAAGAATGCACCCGATTGGTATGTATAAAATCCAAATCGTTGATCTAAATAGGCATAAATAGAAGTCAGGTTTAAACGATAGTATAAAGGAAGCAATACAGTTGCGATCACCACATAACCCGCCAAATAGCCTAAAACCACCATTAGGTAGGAGAATTGCGTTTGGTTTACCCAGCCCGGCACCGAAATAAAAGTAACACCCGATAAAGAGGCGCCAATCATACCATAGGCAATAATGTACCATGGCGATGATTTATTACCTAAAAAATACGATTGGTTATTGGAATTTCTGCTTGTTAACCAAGTAATTACAAATAGTAAAACAGAATAGGCGGCAACGCAGGTAAAAATAAAACTAGCAGACATAAGCAATGGCTTTGTAACAAATGTAATTATAAATCTTATTTTTACCTCATGAATATTCCTTCTAGGCAGCTCGAAGAGGCTGTAAAGCAATTTGCCCAATTACCTGGTGTGGGCAGCAAAACCGCGCTTCGCTTGGTTTTGCATTTATTAAAACAAGAGCCGGCCATGGTGCGTCATTTTGGAGCAGTATTTCAAACATTAAAAGATGACATTCATTATTGCAAAAGGTGTAATAATATTTCGGATACCGAATTGTGTAGCATTTGTAATAACCCAAAAAGAGTACAACACGAATTATGTGTGGTAGAAGATATTCGCGATATTATTGCCATAGAAAACACCCAGCAATACAATGGCTTGTACCATGTATTGGGTGGTTTAATATCGCCAATGGAAGGAGTAGGGCCTAACGAATTACAAATAGAGTCTTTAATTACTCGCTTGCAAAACGAACCCATTACAGAAGTAATCATGGCTTTAAGTGCCACGATGGAGGGAGATACCACCTTGTTTTACATCGATAAAAAAATAAAAGGGTTTTCGTTAAAAGTGACCACATTGGCTCGTGGAGTTGCCTTTGGTGGCGAACTCGAATATGTGGATGAACTTACACTCGGCCGTTCTATTGTAACCAGGGTGCCTTACGAAAGCAATAATCGCTAAGCCTATTCGTTAAAATGCATGGCGCGTCAAACATAAAAAAATAGTATATTTCGTCAATTTTAAGAGGTAAATGAAGTTATCGGTTGTTATTGTTAATTATAATGTAAAGTACTTTTTAGAGCAGTGTTTGTATGCTGTTCGAAAAGCAAAGCAACATTTACCAATCGAAGTTTTTGTAGTCGATAACCATTCGGTCGATGGGTCGATAGAAATGCTCAAAGAAAAATTTCCAGAAGTTCAATTAATTGAGAATAAAAAAAATGTTGGTTTTTCCGTAGCCAATAATCAAGCCATGCAAATTGCGCAAGGCGAATACTTCTTATTGCTTAATCCCGATACCGTGGTGCAGGAAGACACCTTTGTTAAAATCTGCGACTTTATGGATGCGCATCCAAATGCAGGTGGCTTAGGCGTGAAAATGATAGATGGTAAAGGGCAATTTTTACCCGAATCTAAACGCGGATTACCTACACCATTTGTTGCTTTTTGCAAAATCATGGGTTTGTCTAATTTGTTTCCTAAATCAAAAAAGTTTGGCCGCTATCATTTAGGCTTTTTAGATAAAAATAAAATACATAAAGTTGATGTGCTTGCAGGGGCCTTTATGTTGATGCGTAAATCGGCACTCGATCAAGTGGGTTTACTCGACGAAACTTTTTTTATGTATGGCGAAGACATCGACCTCTCGTACCGCATACAGCTTGGTGGTTACGATAATTACTATTTTCCAGACACGCAAATTATCCATTATAAAGGAGAGAGTACCAAAAAGAGTTCGGTGAATTATGTCTTTGTGTTTTACAATGCCATGATTATTTTCGCTCAGAAACATTTTACTAAAAATAACGCAAAGTTATTCTCATTCTTAATTAACATCGCAATTTATTTGCGTGCAGGATTAGCTATTTTTTCGCGCTTATTGCGCAAAATGGTTTTGCCTTTTTTAGATGCAGCTACTTGGTATGCTGGAATTTATTTTATCAAAATTTACTGGGAGCATAACCATCGATTTGTACGTAAGGCCTATGCCCCTGAATTAATGAATACGGCAGTTCCCATCTATATCCTTATTTGGTTAATGGCCGTTTGGTTGTTGGGTGGTTATGATAAACCTTATAAACTTTCTAAACTGGTGCGTGGTTTATTTATTGGTACCATAGGCATTGGTTTAATGTATGCATTCCAGAACGAAGCCTGGCGTTTTTCTCGCGCAATTATTATTTTAGGCGCCTTTTGGACAGTGATAGCTGCAGTTGGCTTGCGCATTCTTCTAAATGCATTGGGATTAAAAAACTTTAAGTTAGATGGCATCAGCTCCGAAAAGAAAATAGTCATTGTTGCCAAAATTGAAGAAGGCCAGCGGGTACTAGAAATGATCAGACATGCCGTTGGAAGCATTAATTTTATTGGCTTTGTGCAACCCGATAGAAATGCGAGCGAAGCTTATTTAGGCGATGTTTCGCAATTAAACGAAGTGGTAGAAGTTTATCAAGTTGACGAAATTATTTTCTCGACCAAAGACATACAATTGCAAGAAATAATTTTGGCCATGTCTAAAGTAAATCAATCGCAAGTTGATTTTAAAATAGCACCCGAAGAAAGTTTATTTATTATTGGGAGTAATTCGGTCGATAATCCTGGCGATTTATATACCATTGATATTAATTTTTCTATTGCTAAACCTGCAGCTAAACGAAACAAACAATTGCTCGATTACATCCTGAGTCTATTGCTATTATTGACTTTTCCTATTCATTTAATATTTGTTAAATCACCTTTTCAATTGCTCAAAAATATATTTTCTGTTTTGTTTTTAGAAAAATCATGGGTTGGATATGCCAATAAGGTAATTGATAATAAGCATTTGCCAAAATTAAAACCTGGTGTTTTAAGTCCAGTGAATGGTATTAAAAACAAACAATCCGTTTCCGAATCAACTGCTAAAAGATTGAATCTTTTATATGCAAAACATTATCAAATTGCCAGTGATCTTATTTTAATAGTACGCGGTTATCAACAATTAGGCAATGACTAACATGAATTTAAAAGAGAAAGTAGTTGTGATTACAGGAGCCAGTTCGGGTATTGGAATGGCTTTGGCTACTGCATTTGCGGCCGAAGGGGCTCATTTAGTTTTGGCAGCACGCAATCATACTAAACTGCTCGAAATTGCCACACAATTAAAAAATAATTATGGCATACAAGTAATTGCTGTGGCAACAGATGTTTCGAAAGAAATTCAATGTAAACAATTAATGGATCAAGCATTAGCCACATTTGGTAAAATTGATGTTTTAATTAATAATGCAGGAATTTCGATGCGTGCCCTTTTCGAAGAAGTAGATTTAAAAGTGCTATCAGAAGTAATGGATATTAATTTTTGGGGTACCGTATTTTGTACAAAATATGCTTTACCCGAATTAATTGCATCGAAAGGAATGTTGGTAGGAGTGAGCTCCATTGCAGGTTATAAAGGCCTTCCAGGCCGAACAGGTTATTCTGCTTCTAAGTTTGCCATGCAAGGATTTTTAGAAAGTGTAAGGGTCGAAAATTTATATAATGGCTTATGTGTATTAATTGCTTGCCCTGGTTTTACCGCATCTAATATTCGTTCGGTAGCTCGATCTAAAGATGGTTTGCCTCAAGGCGAATCGCCCATGGACGAAAAAAATATCATGCAACCCGAACAAGTAGCATTGGAAATTGTGCAGGCCGTAAAGCAGCGTAAACGCAGCCTAATACTTACC
>CANJWU010000127.1 GCA_947478655.1 Sphingobacteriales bacterium
ACCGGAACATTGAAAATTGATTGATAATAAATCTCCGATTTGATTCGCCAATCGTTCGAAGGTTGATAGTTATGTGCAATTACAAAATGATGACTTTTTGTAAAATCTAAATTAATGTTATTGTAATTTATAGACCCATCAGGTTTTGTTGTTTGTAAAAAGTAGACGTTAATTGGTTGCATTTGAGCATGTAAGCCATAGCCAATATTGAATGTGTTTTTAGGATTAACATAATAAGTTAAGCCAAACCTAGGTTCTAATGCGCGTGAATTATTTAGGAAAAACAATTGAGAATGAATGCCGCTATTTAAAGTCCATTTTTCATTAAAAGAATATTTTAAATGTATGAAAGCTTGTGCTAGGTTAGTGTTGCTAATATAATCCCATATTTGAACATAATCCTCGTTGATTTGTCTTTTGGTTTTGTAGAACAAATTCAATTTTATTATTTCATCTTGCAGCCCAGCTTTTAAAAATAATTTTGAATTAAATTTATGGTTATATGTACTACTTAGGTTTAGGCTAGTTTTAGATACATTGTTTACTTCTTTAATATAGCTTGTATTGCTTTGTCTATCGAAGTCGTAGCCCGTTTGATAAGTACTAGCGTAGTTCATTCCTAATATTGAACTAATGAAAGTATTTTTATTTATTTGTTTATGATGATTTATGCCAACCATTCTGATTTTGCTAGCAAAATCTACTTGATTGCCATTACCATATAGCGTATTTGAATTTCCCCCGCCAATTTCAATAGTGCTTTCTGCTAAAATTCCAAACATGGAAATTTTGCCATATTTACTGGTGCCGCTATTTAATTTGAAAGACAAATCTTGATAAGAAGGAGTTGCGGTTGTGCCTATATCAATGCCCATTTTTTGAGCAACGCCTGCTAATGCATATCGGTAACCAATTAAGTATGACGCATCACTTTTTTTGCTAAATGGCCCTTCTGTAGTTGCTTCTAATCCAGTAATTACGCCCATTTGCAATGTTGTTTCGCATTTTTTATGGTTTCCATTTCTAAAACCTAAATCGAAAACACCGGCTATCGCATTGCCATATTCTGCTGGGAATGCAGAAGTAAAAAAGTCTGAACTCTTTAACAAGTTTGTGTTTAGCGCACTTACTGCTCCTCCTGTGGTGCCTACAGAAGCAAAGTGGTTAGGATTGCTAGTGTTCATGCCGTCAATTCTCCATAGCACACCTGTTGGAGAGTTTCCTCTAATAACTATATCATTTCTACTATCGTCGGGTGCACTTACACCAGCAAAATTTGCAGCTAATCTAGCCGGGTCACTTCGTCCGCCTGCATATCTATTTACCTCTTCCATTGAAAAAGTTCTGCTACTAACATTAGACAATTTGTTAATACTGCCAGCTTTATTGTTTGCGTTTATTAAAACCTCGCCTAACTGATTAATTGATTCTTCTAATGCTATATCCAAAATCACTTCCTTCCCAGAAGTAACTATTACGTTTGGAATAGTTATTGTTTTATAGCCAAGGAATGAGGCAATTAAAGTATAACGATTAGGAGGGATATTCGATATTGCAAATTTGCCCCGAAGGTCACTAATGGCCACATTTTCATTAAGGTTTATTTTAATTAAAACACCTGTTAATGGAGCGTTGGATAATTTATCCTTTACTTCACCTCTAATATTTTGGGTATTATTTTGCGCGAAAACAATGCATGGAAGCATTATCAAATTAATAATTAATCTTTTCATATTTATATAAGAAGATTAATATATAATTATCCTTCGTTTTTTATCAAGCTATTAAAATTGTTTAATTAAATTAAAGTATTCGATGCTTTTACTCAATGGGAAAAAAGGCAATGCTTCAATCATCAATTTTACCTCTGCTTCGCTTAAATTATTAAACATAAGCACCGCGCCATTTCTAGCTTCTCTTAAATATAAATGTTCAATAATTCCTTTTTCTTTCCAAGTTGCCACCATTGCTTGTTCGTGTTGCAATATTTCTTGAAAATTGGCTGGAAGGTTTTCCATGTCTAGTGTTAATATTACTTGAATAGTATTCATATTTTGGGTTTTTTGTAAAACTAACATCATTATTTTACAATAACAAATAGCGGCTACTACGCTTATTTAAATAAGTAAATTTAATAACTTTGTATAATGATAAGACGTGGTAATATAAATGATGTTTCGCTTTTGCAGCACATTGGCAGGAAAACTTTTGACGACTCATTTGGCAATACTTGCACAAAAGAAGATATGCGTGGTGTTTTAGATTTGTTTTTTAATTCAGCGCAGGTTGCCTTAGAATTACAGGATGATGCCGATAATTTCTTTTTTTTCGAAGAAGATGGAATTGCGAAAGGTTATTTGCGTATTAATGCAAAACATGCTTGCCCATTAGATTCATTTCAAAATCGAAAAAGTATAGAACTGGTTCGATTGTATGTATTAAAAGAATATCATGGTACTGGTGTCGCAAATAAACTGATAGATTTCGCATTTGATTTCGCCCGTAAAAGTGGTTTCGAAATAATATATTTATCGGTATGGGAATATAATTTTCGTGCCCGAGGGTTTTACGAAAAACACGGATTTGCGAATACGGGTTTAGAAAATGATTTTCCGCTTGGCTCCACACCTCAAACAGATTATTGGTTTGTGAAAGATTTGTAGCACATCATTGTTATTATAATAGACATTTTAGTCAGGCATTCTATTTAAAAGGGCCGTTTTATGTTAATTATTTAAAATAATAGTTGTATATATAACTATTATTTATACTTTTGAAATATAAATTATTTATGACTTCATTAGAACAAGATATAAAACAGAAGCGTTTCGCTAACGAACAGGTTAGGGCGAATTTGAATATTTTATATACTGCGAACTGGATTGATAATAAGATATCGTCGTTTCTTAAGCCACTTAAATTAACACATGAGCAATTCAATGTTTTAAGAATACTTAGAGGCAGCCATCCTAAAAGCATGTGTCAAAAAGATATTTTAAGCCGAATGATAGCACCTAATTCAAATCTCACGCTTATTATTAGGAAACTAAAAACTAAAAACTATATAAAGGTAATTCAATCAAAAGAAGATAAAAGAGAATACGTTATCAATATTACGAAAGAAGGTCTTGCCATTTTGAAAGTAATGGATAAAATATTAAAACAACAAAAAGAAGATTTTAATAACCTAAGCGATACCGAAGCAGCTCACCTTAACGCGCTTTTAAATAAAATCAGGTCATAAAAAAATAATCAAATATTAAATATCATATAACATACAATTAAAATTTAAAACAACATGGAAACAAAACTGAACTTAAAACAAGCCTTTATAGCAGGATTAAAGGCAGCTGGTGTAGCAACATTAGTTAATGCGATCTTATTCTTAATTTTTAAAGCAGCTGGTATTATTGTTGATACAATTTTTATTCAACCTAATCAACCTTTAACAATTGCTCCAATTATTTTTGCAAGTATAGCTCCTACGTTAATTGCTACACTCGTATTCTTTTTGTTTGAAAAATTCACCAATAATGGCTTTAAAATTTTTCGAAACATTTCCCTAGTATTAATGGTTATATCATTTGTAAATCCATTTATGGGTATAGAGGGGGTTACCGTGGGTTATGCTTTAGTATTAGACATTATGCATGTAGTTGTTGTTGGTTCGTTGCTTTATTTCATAGGAAAGGCTTTTAAAACAGCAATCTAATTAATTTAAAAAATAGCTTTATAGTCTAACCCAATTAATCTAAAAAAATTCTTAATTTTAAAATAAAAAACAAAATGGACAAACCAACAATTGCAGGAAAAACGCCTATAGCGGTTCAATTAGAAGCAGGTAAAACTTACGCATGGTGTTCTTGCGGAAATTCAACTAATCAACCATTTTGTGATGGTTCTCATAAAGGATCTTCTTTTGTTCCAAAAGTATTTGTAGCGGAAGAAACTAAAACAGCCTATATGTGTAATTGTAAGCATACAGCAAATCCAGGATTTTGTGATGGCGCGCACAAGGCATTGTAACAGCCTTTAACAGCCTTAATATATTTTTACTTAATCTGAGTAATCTATAATAAAAAAAGCCTCACAGCAATGTGAGGCTTTTTTTATACTCCTTAAAACAGTCTGTTTCTTCCAAGGATTATCCGAAATAAATCCTATATTTATTACTTGAAAAATATTTTGAGTAAAATAATCTGAACTGAATAGATTTTACTTAATATTTTATAATCATCATTTTAACTTAAAATTTTTAAAAAACTGTATAACATGAAACACATTTTTACTGTAATCATATTATTGTTTACAATTAGCACTAAGGCCCAAATAGGCATTGGCACAAGTACTCCAGATGCATCGGCTAGATTGCAAGTTGATGCAAATGCTTCAACAAACGCGAAAGGTTTTTTACCACCACGTGTAACTGCAACAGAAAGAGCTGGAGTGGTTTCACCTGCAACAGGATTGATAGTTTATCAAACTGATGGAACAAAAGGGTTCTATTA
>CANJWU010000128.1 GCA_947478655.1 Sphingobacteriales bacterium
AATTGGAGCTTTAGTGTAAACTATAAATGGATACAAGGCTTCCAATTTGAAGGATCTCCACAGTTTACCGGATTTGTGCCAACCTACGATTTATTCGATGCCCAAATAAGTAAAACGGTACCCAAACTAAACATGACATTTAAGCTTGGGGCTTCTAATTTGTTTGATAAAAAGAGCTATCAGGTATACGGTGGGCCATATGTAGGCCGAATGGCTTATTTTTCAGCCACCTTTGATTTGGCAAAAAATAATTAGAAAAATTGACGAATTAACTAGAATAAACTATATTTAAAAAAGGAAACCAATAAAAAAATCAATATGAAGAAAAATTTACAATTCTTATCATTGATCGCAGCGACTTTATTTGCAGGTAATGCAATGGCGCAGCGATATGTAACGAATTCATTTTCGAATGTAACCGTTACCCCGAATATTGTTTACGGACAAAATTATTCGGTATTAACAGGAGCACCTGTTATGTCAGATTTAAAATTAGATTTCTATGAGCCAACTGGCGACACAGAAACAGCACGTCCATTAGTAATTGTATTACACACCGGAAGTTTTTTACCTAAAGGTTTAAATCAATCTCCAACTGGTGCAAGAACAGACAGTTCAATTGTAGAAATGTGTAAGGAGTTTGCTAAAAAAGGATATGTTGCAGCAGCAGTAGGTTACAGAGCAGGTTGGAATCCACAAGGAGACCAAGATGTTCGTACAGGAACTATCTTAAATGCAGTGTACCGTGGTATGCAAGACACTAAAAATGCGATTCGTTATTTCCGTTATATGGGTGCAACTAGTGCAAACACCTATAAAATTGATACCAACAGAATCGTATTATGTGGACAAGGATCTGGAGGTTATATTTCATTAGCTTGTGGAACTTTAAACAAACCTTCAGAAATTCTATTATTAAAATTCATCAACCAAACTACACAAATGCCTTATGTAATTCAGCAAGCAGTTGGAGATTTTGATGGTTTTGGTGGAAACCCAGCTTACAATAACGCAAACAATTACCCAGGTTATTCTTCAAGAGTAAACATGACTACCAATTATGGTGGTGCAATTGGTGACTCTTCTTGGTTAGAAGCAGGCGAAGTGCCAATTGTAGGCATGCAAGGTAAATTAGATCCATTTGCGCCATACAAAACAGGTGGTGTATATGTACCAGGAACTAATCCTCCATTATTGGTTGTTGAAGCAAGTGGTTCTTACGATGTAGCTGATAGAGCAAGTCGTTTAGGAGTAAATAACATTTTCAAAACACCAGCATTTACAGATGCTTATTCTACAGCAGCAGCTTCTAATAGCAATGGCTTAACCGCTTTATTCTCGTTCAACGGTGCAGCTAACGGTAGCGCTCCTTGGGAATGGTGGGATCCAACAGATCCATTCCACAACAATGGATTGGCTTCAAACCCATTCATGTCTAAAGCAAGAGCTTTATTGTATATCGATACCATTCAAAACTTCATGGTTCCTAGAATTGCAAGAGTATTATTCCCTTCAACAGGAATCACTAATACGTTTGCTACAGAAGGAAACGTAAGTGTTTACCCTAACCCAGCTGCAGATATTTTAAATGTAAGAGTAGAAGGCTTAAATGGCGCTGCTTATGCAATTGAAATGTTAGATGCAACAGGAAGAGTAGTAAGAAACGAACAAAACTTAACGGCACAATCATATGTTGTGAATCGCAACGAATTGTCGAATGGTGTATACTATGTAAAAGTAACTAGCGGTTTAAATCGCAAAGTGGCTAAAGTGGTATTATACTAATTAGCTTAAAAAATTTAAAAAAGCCCGAACATTTGTTCGGGCTTTTTTTATGCCTTCATTTTTTCTTTTATTTTCAAGAAAGGTTTCTCGAAATAATAATGAAATAGACTGGCTAATAAGATGGAAAGTAATAGGTAGGAAATCAATAAAACACTAGCGTTTAATAGGGTGCTAGCGATAATGAAATTGTTTAAAATGCGAAACAAAAAGGTATAATGAATTAAATATAGCGAATAAGAAATCACGCTTAAAAAAGTAATGCCATTGACCAGTTTTTTGTTTTTTGGTCCCGTCCAATTGGCAAAATAAAACAAACTTAAGGCAAAGCCCAAAGAACTAATGCTCGTAAAAAATACGACATTGAAAAAAGGAAAATATTTTTTATAAAAAATAAAATAAGCCAGCGGAACCAATAACATTCCAACAATTAACAAAGTGTTTTTGAATGGTAAAACCAATTTGCTTTTTGTTTTAAAAAACCAAGCAGCCAACACGCCATACATCAAGGCATCTAATCTAAAAGCCACCACCTTTCGAATATTTTTATCCCAAGCGCTGAGCTCAAAATGCCCTTGGAATTGTGTAAATCTCCAATAGGTAAAGAGGCACAAAAGCAGCAAAAAAACCATTAAAAGCCTGTTTTCTTTGTTTTTTGCAGGAATTATAAATGCCAGCAAAACGCCTAAAGGCAAGCTAATATAAAACCACTCTTCGACCGATAAACTCCAAGCTTCGGGAAAAAATGCGGGGTGAGATTGGGTCGTGTTTTGTAAAAAAAACAAATAGCGAAAATCAAAAGCAGTAGGATAACCTACAATATAATTCAGACTTAAAAAATTAATAATGAAGGCAATTAAATAAATGGGAATGGTTCGGATCCATCTGCGTTTCCAAAAATCCACAAGCATATGTAAACTAAAAGTTTCGGCTTGTAAAACCTTTGAAATTAAAATACCGCCAATTAAAAAACCACTGAGTACAAAAAATAATTCTACTCCCCAATAACCTAAAAAAAACAATAGTCCTGCCTTTGGAAAAAAGCCGGCAACAAAAATCCAAGCATGGTAAAACAGGACCATTAAAATGGCTGTAGCACGCAGCAAATCTAAGCCAATGGCTCGTTTGCTTAAATCGGGTAAAAAGTGTTTAAACAAAACAGGTTTATTCTAGGGCTGTTAAATTATCTTCTTCGTCGACTAAATTTTTATCCAGTTGCTTGCTTGCTTTGGCGCCTAATTTTTTTAGGTTTTCTACACTCGAAGTTAAACTTCCGCGTCCGGTATGTAATTTACCAAATGCCTCTTCGTAGGTTTTTTGTGTATTAGAAATTTGTGAGCCAATTCTTTTCATATCTTCGGTAAAGCCCACAAACTTATCGTACAAAGCACCCGCTTTGGTGGCAATTTCGATCGCGTTTTTTGATTGTTGTTCTTGTTTCCAAATAGAAGCCACTGTTTTTAAAGTTGCAAAAAGCGTAGAGGGTGTAACTAATACTACTCGCTTCGACCAAGCAAAATCAAATAAATCTTGTGCGTGTTGAATGGCAATACTAAACGACGATTCGATAGGAACAAACAGGAGTACATAATCTGGCGAATTAATGCCGTATAAATCGTGGTAGTTTTTATTGCTCAAACCCGTGATGTGTGTTTTAATAGAAAGCAAATGTTCTTTGATAAATTTATCTCTACCCTCTTCTGTGTTTTCGTTTACTAATTTTTCGTAAGCAACCAAAGAAACTTTTGCGTCGATGACAATGTGTTTGTTGTCGGGTAAATTAATAATCACATCGGGCTGAAACCTATTGCCATCTTCGTCTTTCAGGTTTAAGCCTTTGCCTTGTAGGGTATAATTCTGACCTTCAATTAATCCACTAGATTCTAAAATTCTTTCTAAAACCAATTCTCCCCAATTCCCTTGTTTTTTACTATCGCCCTTTAAAGCGTTAGTTAAATTGGTTGCTTCGACAGAAATTTTATTGGTAAATTTCATGAGCTCTTCGATAGAACCCTTCAGTGTGTTGCGTTCTGCGGCTTCGTTTTTATAAGAGCGATCTACTTTCTCTTCAAAATCTTTGATGCGGTCTTTCAGCGGACTTAAAATAACATCTAAATTATTTTTATTCTGCTCTGTAAATTTATGTGATTTTTCGTCTAAAATTTTATTGGCAATGTTCTCAAACTCTTTGGTTAGTGTGCTTTGAAGCGCTTCCAATTCGACTTTCTTTTCTTCTAATTTTTCTCTTTGTGTGCGAAATGCTTCTTCCGCTTTTACAATTCTAATATTTACCGCATTTAATTCTGCGTCTTTACTATCAACCGTGTTTTTATATTGCTCTTTTTCGTTGGCGAGCAATTCTAATTGCTTGAGTTGTTCTTGTAAAGTAGCAGTTAAGCCGGCCTTTTCTTTTTCGAGTTGCATTTCTTTTTGAAAATCCAATGGGTTCAGCCCCGATTTATTGCGCATAAACAGCACCCCAAGCAAGGCGCCAAGTGCTAAGCCGATGATTAAAAATAGCATACTAGTCATTTAACAAAAATAACAATTTAGCTTGCTTCCTTTCGAAAAACTTTTCAGTTCCTGTGCTATTTAGTAGCTTTGCAAGCATTAATAACAAAACAGAATATGTTTGATAATTTAAGTGATAAGTTAGATAGGGCTTTTAAGATTTTAAAGGGTCAAGGAAAAATTACCGAAATCAAC
>CANJWU010000129.1 GCA_947478655.1 Sphingobacteriales bacterium
GGACAAGCCTCTTCGCAGAAGCCACAAAAAATGCAACGCAACATATTGATCTCGTAAACCGAAGCATACTTTTCTTCTCTGTACAATAACTCTTCACCTGGTTTGCGCTCGGCAGCAGTCATGGTAATGGCTTCTGCTGGGCAAGAAAGCGCACAAAGGCCACATGCAGTGCAACGCTCTGCGCCATTTTCGTCTCTTTTTAAAGAGTGCAAACCCCTAAAATTTTCGGAGAAAGATCTTTTTTCTTCTGGATAATACACAGTAGTTCTTTTTTTGAAGAAATGTTTCATGGTAATGCTTAAGCCATTGATAATTGCTGGAAGGTAAATACGCTCCCAAAAATTCATTTGCTTAGACTCTAAAACTTTTTTTCGATTCGTTAACGAATTCATATTTGTCAATGCTTTTGATTAAAAATATTATTTTCCAAAAATTAAAATGCCTGCTCCTGTTAAAGCAATATTTACAATTGCCAAAGGAATTAAAACTTTCCATCCTAACTTCATCAATTGATCATAACGGAAACGTGGTACTGTCCATCTCACCCAAATAAAGAAGAATATAAATAATAATATTTTGGTGAAGAAGGCTGCAACGCCTATTAATGCTGCAAGATTTGGATTGCTAATGAGGTGCATGAAGGGGTAATTATAACCTCCAAAATATAATGAAGCCATAATTGCAGATGACACAAACATGTTGATGTATTCTGCGAATAAATAAAAACCTAATTTCATCGAAGAGTATTCGGTATGGTGTCCGCCTACTAATTCGGTTTCGCATTCAGGTAAATCAAAAGGTGTTCTGTTGGTTTCAGCAAAAGAACAAATCATGAATATTAAAAAGCCTAATGGCTGATAAAAAACATTCCAGTTCATACCCGATTGTTGCTCCGAAATTTCTCTTAAGCTTAAGGTGCCTGTCATCATTAATAAAGCAATGATAGATAAGCCCATCGCTATTTCGTATGAAATATTTTGAGAAGCAGAACGAACCGCTGCTAATAAGGAAAACTTATTGTTAGAAGCCCAACCGCCAATCATTACGCCATATACGCCCAATGATACAACACCAAATACATATAATACACCAACATTAATATCTGCTACTTGCAAAGAAATCTGCCTGCCAAATAAAAATAAATCTTGGCCCCAAGGAATTACCGCTGTGGTAATACAAGCAGTAAACATACTGAGTGAGGGGCCGAGTACAAATAAAAATGTGCTGGCATGCGTTGGAATAATTTCTTCTTTAGTAAATAATTTTACGCCATCGGCAAGTGGTTGCAATAAGCCCCAGGGTCCGGCTCTGTTAGGTCCTACACGGTCTTGGAAAAAACCTGCAAATTTTCTTTCTGCAAGAGTAGTATACATAGCAATAACCAAACTAATGGCTAAGATGGCAGAGATTAAAATTAATTTTTCTATAATAAATGCGATGTCCATTTTTATTTAATTTTTTTATGAAACATTTTTTTATTCGCTTCCATCAAGGCTTCATTTTTTTCGATAACCGGAAGCGGATGCGCCATTTCATAGTGATTTGAAGAAATAACCGAAGTCTCTTCGATTTTTCTTGGCCCTTCAATAGTCCAATCTGATGTTGCTTTTTTATCGAATCGGCAAGTATTGCAAATAAAAGATTCTACTTCGCCGTATTGATCTTTACGCGCTGTTACACGCAATACATCATCGCCTTTATACCACAACACTACCTTGCCCGAACATTTTTCGTGATCGCAATCTCTGTGTGCATCTACTGGTTTAGTAAACCAAACCCTATTTTTAAAACGGAAAGTTTTATCGGTTAATGCGCCAACTGGACAAACATCAATTACGTTTCCAGAGAAATCATTATCTATGGCTGCGCTGATATAAGTAGATATTTCTGATTGATCGCCTCTATTTAAAACACCATGAACCCTGCCATCTGTAATTTGATCGGCTGTGTAAACACAACGATAGCAAAGGATACAGCGATTCATGTGTAATTGAACTTTATCTCCAATATCTACTTTATCAAAAGTTCTTCTTTCAAATTCGTATCTAGAATTAGACGCGCCGTGTTCGAATGATAAATTTTGTAAATCGCATTCGCCTGCCTGATCGCAAACTGGACAATCAAGTGGGTGGTTAATCAATAACATTTCTACTACACCTTTTCTTGCTTCTAATACTTCTGGAGAGGTGGTATTTTCTACCACCATGCCATCCATTACTTGCGTTTGACAAGAAGCGACGAGCTTAGGCATTGGCCTAGGATCTTTTTCGGAACCTTGTGCCACCTTTACTAAACAGGTACGGCATTTACCACCGCTGCCTTTTAGTTTTGAATAATAACACATAGCCGGAGGCACAATGTCGCCGCCTATTTGACGCGCTGCATTTAATATCGTGGTTCCCGGTTCTACTTCAACAGACTGTCCGTCGATGGTTACTTTTATTTTATCTGCCATTTTATTAAAATAATTATTTTACTAACGCTTCATGAGCGGCTAGTAATCCAAAATTTCTTGATTGACTTAAGCTTGCTTCTTTTATGTGCCATTCAAACTCTTCGCGGAAATGACGAATAGCACTCGCCACAGGCCATGCAGCTGCATCACCTAATGGACAAATGGTATTGCCTTCAATTTTTTTAGAAACTTCTACTAATAAATCGATGTCGCTTAATTTTCCGTGACCGTATTCGATGCGATGTAATACTTTTTCCATCCATCCTGTTCCTTCTCTACAAGGAGAACATTGTCCGCATGATTCGTGGTGATAAAAACGAGCAAAATTCCAAGTATTGCGCACAATACAACTGTCTTCGTCGTAAACAATAAAACCACCAGATCCAAGCATAGTGCCACTTACAAAGCCTCCGTCGGAAAGTGACTCGTAACTCATTAATCGCTCTTCGTTGTTTGCAGTTTTTAAAATTAAATTGGCTGGCAAAATTGGCACCGATGATCCACCTGCAACAACTGCCTTTAATTTTTTATTATTTTTAATGCCACCACAATATTTGTCCGAGTAAATAAATTCTTCTACGGGCAAGCCTAATTCTATTTCGTATATCCCCGGATTATTGATGTGTCCACTTGCCGAAATTAATTTTGTTCCGGTGCTTCTACCAATTCCGATTTTTGCATATTCCTCGCCACCCATATTTACAATGGGTGCAATAGCTGCAATGGTTTCCACATTATTTACTACCGTTGGGCAAGCATATAAACCAGCTATTGCAGGGAATGGAGGTTTCACTCTTGGATTACCTCTCTTGCCTTCTAGAGATTCTAATAAAGCTGTTTCTTCGCCGCAAATGTAAGCACCTGCACCAGGATGAACATATAAATCTAAGTCGTATCCTGAGCCTAAAATATTTTTTCCTAAAAAGCCATTGGCATAAGCTTCGGCAATTGCTTTTTCTAAAATCCTCAATACATAAAAATACTCCCCTCTAATATAGATATAGGAAGTGTTTGCGCCCAATGCATAACTCGAAGTAATCATTCCTTCGATCAAAGCATGTGGTATTTTTTCCATTAAGTAACGGTCTTTGAAAGTACCGGGCTCCGATTCGTCTGCATTGCAAACTAAATAACGAGGCACACCTACTGGTTTAGCTAAAAAGCTCCATTTCATTCCCGTAGGAAATCCTGCACCACCTCTTCCGCGCATACCAGATTTCTTCACCTCTTCTACCACATCGTCTGGAGACATTGTTTTCAAAGCCTTTTCGACCGAACGATAACCGCCCATTTTTCGATAAGTATCAAAAGTATTTATTCCTGGAACATCAATGTGTTCTAATAATATTTTGCGTGACATATTATTTTATTTCTTCTTTATCAATATAAATTCTGCAAACCCGAAAAAATCCCAAAAAATACTGGGTAATATTTTTCCGTATTTAATTAAATTATGAATTACCTTCAATGGCATCATTAATATATTTGGCATATATCTTCGTGTGCCACCTTTAATAATTTCTGTATTATTTTTTAAAAATAAATTATACAACTCCGTTAAGGAATACACCCTAACATGGGTCTCGTCGTCGAAAAAATTCAAGGTTCCCTTCATCCGTGGAAGTCGAGTAGATCGAATGCCAGGGTACTCCACATACAAGTATCCTCCGGGTTTGAGCTTTGCTAGTAATTTTACCAATACTTCCTCTCCATTTTTTAAATGCTCAATCACATGCGCCATCATAATAAAATCGAAGTGTGCATTGGGTACGCTATCTAAATTTAAATCTTCTAAGTTTAATTCATAAAACGATTGCATGAGTTTGAAATCGTTTTCGTCATTATTATAATTTTTATTTAAATCTAAACCGTGATACTCGCAATTTGGAAACCATTTTTTTGTTTTGGATGCCGAATGATTTCCTGCGCCAATATCTAACAACACAAATGCTCCTTGCTTAAA
>CANJWU010000130.1 GCA_947478655.1 Sphingobacteriales bacterium
AAAAGTGCTAAACAAAAAGCAGAAATATTTGCTATCTTGGGTTTAATATTGGCAATAATGACATTAGTTTTCGTCATTGGTACAGCTTGATAGTAAGCTGCCGAGTAAAACAAATAATAAGATTTTTGAATTCATAGTATTTTGAATTAAGGTTTTAAAAAAGGAGTTTTATATATTAAAATAAAGCTATATATTTTTAATTGAATTCTCCACCCCACATCTGCCACCTCACTCCAAATAAACCCAAGTTCCCGACAAAAACCCCAATCCACTGCAATGTACTGCAATGTTCACTGCATTTCCCCAACAAAAACTCCAAGAAAATAAAAGGTAAGTAATTGATTTATAAAGAAGTGGCTCCGACCAGAATCGAACTGGTATCAAATGTTTAGGAAACATCTATTCTATCCGTTGAACTACGGCGCCAAGGCTACAAAAATACAAAAATATGTTTGTTTCTGCTCAAAAGGCGGGCTTGCATTTTCATTGTTAATTTTTTAAGCATTTATTGTTAGCACAATGTTATGTTTATTTCTATTTTGCCCTTAGACATTTAAATGGCGTATTTTTGTTAAAATTTTAAAAATCATGAAACCTAAATTTATTGCAAGAGACATTAGCTGGTTGAGTTTTAATGCCAGGGTTTTGCAAGAGGCAGACGATCCCAAAACAGCACTTGCAGATCGCATTCGTTTTCTAGGGATTTTTTCCAACAATTTAGATGAGTTTTTTAGGGTACGCGTAGCCACCCTTAAAAGAATGGTCGAGTATACCGATAAGAAAAACTTATTAAACCTCGACTACATAGATGATCCACAAATTGTATTGGACGAGATTCAAAGAATTGTACTTAAACAACAAGGTGAGTTTAGTAGAATTTGGACTAAAATAAACAAAGAGCTTGTTCAAAATAAAATCATTTTAATTAATGATAAAAAATTAAATGCCGAACAAAAAGAATTTGTTAAACAATATTTCGAAGATGTAGTCAGACCTTATATCATTCCTTTAATGATTGAGAACTTACCAGAGCTACCTTATCTTAGAGACAAAAGTTTATACTTAGCCATTGCGATGAAAAATCGTAACAGTGCTTATCAACAAAAGTTTTCCTTAATAGAAATTCCAAGCAAATCGGTAGGACGCTTTGTAATATTGCCTTCTAAGCCGGGCTTCACTAATATTATTTTATTAGAAGATTTAATTGAATTTAATTTGCCTATCATCTTTTCGCATTTTAAATTCAATCAGTTTGAAGCGCATGTATTTAAAATTACCAAAGATGCCGAATTAGATTTGGACCAAGAGGTGGGTATTAATTTTATTGAAAAAATTTCGAAAGGAATAAAAAATAGAAGAAAAGGAAAACCCGTTAGGTTTGTTTACGAAAAAGGCATGAATGCCGAACTGCTCGATTTTTTAATTAGAAAATTAAAACTTACGCGCAGAAGTAGCATTATACCGGGTGGGCACATTCATAATTTTAGGCACTTTATGGATTTCCCAAATGTAATTCCACAAACAGTTGCCCGACCAAAACCATTTCAGCATCCGCTCATTAAAAAAAGAGTACAGGTGGCCGATATGATTTTAAAGCAAGATGTATTGTTGCATTTTCCTTATCACTCTTACGATCCAGTAATTGACATGCTGCGCGAAGCGGCCATGGACGATGATGTGTATAGCATTAAAATAACCGCCTATCGTTTAGCCGATAATTCTAAAGTCATCAACGCCTTAATTAATGCGGCCCGCAATGGTAAACAAGTTATTGTATTCTTAGAATTAAAAGCCAGGTTCGACGAAGAAGCAAACTTAAAGTGGAAGTCGATTATGGAAGAAGAAGGCGTGGTGGTTTTAGTGGGTGTGCCGAATAAAAAAGTACACGCAAAAGTTTGTATCATTCAGAAAAAAGTAAATAACAAAACCATTAAATATGGTTTTATCAGTACCGGAAACCTGAACGAAAAAACAGCTAAGATTTATGCCGATCATTGTTTGTTAACTTCGAACCGATTATTGATGAACGAAGTGAGCAAAATTTTTGACTACTTGCTCCATTGGCAAATGGGCGATAAGCCAATTGCAAAAATGAAATACCTACTGGTTTCTCCAATAAACATGCGCGCTTCGCTTATAGAATTAATTGAAAACGAAATTAAGTTTGCGAAAAAAGGAAAGCCTGCAAAAATTATTATTAAGTTAAATTCTTTGAGTGATTTAACACTACTAGAAAACCTCTACAAAGCAAGCAAACAAGGCGTAGAAGTGCATTTAATTATCAGAGGTATATTTACCCTTAAAAAAGCAAATGCACAGCTGAATGCTATTAGTATTGTAGACCAATACTTAGAGCATGCAAGGGTAATGATTTTTCAAAATAACGGAAACGAAAAGGTATATCTTTCGAGTGCCGATTGGATGGTTAGAAATTTAGATCATAGAATTGAAGTGGCTACGCCAATTTATGATAAAAAATTAAAGCAAGAACTCATCGACATTATCAATATTCAATTAAAAGATAATCAAAAGGCCCGCATTTTAGATGCAGAATTATTAAATAAACATGTACCTTTAGTAGGTAGAAAAACAGTAAGATCTCAAGAAGAAACTTATCAGTTTTTAATAAATAAAAAATACTAGCATTGATACTTGCAGCAATAGATATAGGGAGTAACGCGGCACGAATTTTAGTTTGTGAGGTAATAAAAAATGGCGCAGAGGTGCATTTTGAAAAGCTTAACTTACTAAGAATTCCTTTGAGATTAGGTTTCGATGTTTTTACAAAAGGCATTGTAGGCGCTAAGAAAAAGAAGATGCTTAACAATACCGTTAAAACATTTGACCAATTAATGAAGGTCTATGATGTAGACCATTACATGGCTTGCGCTACTAGTGCTATGCGCGATGCAAGCAATGGTCAAGAAATCATCAACGAAATTAAACAAGAAACCGATATTGAAATCGAAATAATTTCGGGTCAATTAGAAGCTGAAATAATTTACGAAAATCATATTGCCGAAATGTTAAACGACAGCACCAGTTATTTATACATTGATGTAGGCGGTGGAAGTACCGAAATTACGCTGTACCATAATTCAAAAGTTAAATTTCAAAAATCGTATAATATTGGTACGGTTAGAATTTTAACGGATATGGTCAACGATGACGTTTGGCAAAAATTAAAAATAGATTTAAAAGAGATTGCTAAAAACTATCCGGGCATAGAGGCCATTGGTTCTGGCGGAAACATCAATAAAATACTTTCTATAAAGCGAAACGATTCGAAATTAAACTATAAAGAAATTAAACAAATTTATAACGAGTTATCGCCTTTATCTATTGAAGAGCGCATGGAGCTTTATATTCTAAAGAAAGACCGCGCAGATGTGATTGTGCCTGCATTGTTAATCTATTATAATATAATGAAGTGGGCAAACATAGAAGACATTAATGTACCCAAAATAGGATTAGTAGACGGTCTTATCCATCATTTATACGAACTTGTTTTAGCCGATTAATTTAAGGTGATAATTTCTTCCGAAAATTTTTGTGATTGGTAGGGTTTGCCATTTACAGAAATTTCAATAGTAAATGGAATATCGTTTTCCGAAACAGCTAAAGCAAATAAACAGGTTTGATTATTATAAGTTATAAAACTCACATTTAATAATGAAGGAATATTTTCTCGACAGACCAATAGGCCTGTTTCGTCTACAAAATAAAATTTTATTTTATTGATTTTATTTCCGATTGCATCGGGTGAATTAATTTGATAAGAAACATGGTCTCCTGGTTTAAAAAACTGCATGCTTTCTTTTGTAGTGTTTTTACTACTAAACAATTTTGCTATTCGTTTTTTAATATTCATCTATATTGTCTATTCGCATTCGTGTTGTAATAAATCTATTAAATTATCTGCTAATTAAAAATTCCATTTCCTACCATCATAGCAAATGGCTGAAATGCAGTGTTAAATTTTTACTTTTTAGCAAGTGCGAAATTATACAAAATATGAATCATTATACCCCATTTGTAATTACTAAAAAACGTAAATTTCTACTAAATACTTAAAAGAAGTAGCTCCATGCATATTTGCTTTGCTAGCAATTTTGCAATAGCAATCTGGCTAATTTGAAATATTTATAACATAAAAAAGGCGCGCTAAATTTTAGCGCGCCTTTAAATTTTAAAATTATTTTATTACCAAACCTTTACGCGATCTGTTGCTGGTCTAAACATTTTGTCTCCTTGCTTAATACCAAATGCCTCGTAAAATTCTGGCATGTTAGTTAATGGACCATTGGTTCTATATTTACCTGGCGAATGCGGATCTGTTACAATTCTTTGGTTTAAATTTTCGTCGGTAATATTTTGTCTCCA
>CANJWU010000131.1 GCA_947478655.1 Sphingobacteriales bacterium
GCATTCAAAGCATTGCGGGTGGTACAGATTTGAATTTGTCTATAGATTATAAATATTCTAAAATTATTTCGGTGTTTACGCAGTTCAATAATATTTTAAATTACCAAAGAGCACGTTACCTATATTACAATAGCTATGGCTTTCAAGCTATGCTAGGCTTAAGCTTTAATTTTTAAAAAATGACGATGCAAAAAATTGCCCTTGCCATTAGCCATTTGCTAAAACAATCGGATAGCTTGGAAATACCAGGCTTTGGTTGTTTGAGCAAGCTAGCGCAGCATGCTAATTTTTCTGCAGATAAAGCATTATTAAACGCAGGTAAGCAAACCCTCGTTTTTGAAAAAAACGAAGCCAGTAAAGATTTTCAATTAGCCGAACAATTAGCCAAGCAAGAAAATATTTCTATTCAAGAAGCACAAAATTTCCTAACAGAAACGGTGAACGAATGGAAAATTTTAATCGATAAAGGCGAAAGCATTGTACTCGAAAACATTGGCAGAATTCAAGCCGAACACGATATTTGGAAATTAAGCCCTATTGCCGAAAGTGCAGTAGATGAAGAGTCTTACGGCTTTAGCCCGATTAAACTTCCTGCGCTAAAAACTACGGATGAAAATTTAGCCACCGAAACGATTTCGGAAACAAATGAAGTAGCGAACGAGGAAACAAATGAGTCGGACAATCACCTTTCTAAAATTGTTAGTTGGAAAGAGCGATTGCTAGCTAAAATAAAAACATGGAACTGGCGCAACATCAGCATTGCCAGCGCAGTATTTTTGATTGCCTATACTTTTTTATTCGTAATTTCTAGACCCAGTATTTTTTCAAAACAAAAAACAATTAGCAATACGACGACCGAATTAAAGTTAAAAGACACGCTTGTGAACAAAACGGCAAGCCTAGATAGTTTAAACAATGCAGCGGTCGATACCCTTATTCCCATTGCGCAAATTGTAAAAAACAATACGGCCTTTAAAAAGCAATCGCAAAGCGTTTCAGCAGCCGATCCAATAGAAGATGTCGAAGTTGAGGAAGACATAGCAGACACCGCATCGTTTACCAACTACGATTCGCTCGAAGCTAGCTCGCTCGAAAAGCGTAACAATTCAAATACCATTGAAAATACTTGGAAGCCAAAGAAATATCAGCTCGTTGCTGGCGTTTATAAATCTAAAGCACAAGCCCAAGACATGGAGCTTAATTTAAATTACACGGGCTTTGAAGCCAAATTGATTAAAATTAAAAATGGCTACCGTGTAATTATTGGCGATTATGATACTATGAAAGAAGCAAAAGAAAATTTATCTTTAGCCAACCAAATAAATCCGATTTTTTACATACATATTCAATAATCTCATCAACATGACCTTATTACAAATAACAGAAACCATTGGCGCAGACACTGTAAAACAAGTAGTGCAAGCAGTTCAAGCCCTTCCAGAAGTAGCAAAAGCGGTTGTTCCTGAACAATTAAATTTATTGTCGCTTATTTTAAAAGGTGGTTGGGTAATGTATCCTATTGCTGCATTATCTATCATGGGCTTTTATATTTTCTTTGAAAGATATTTCACTTTAAGAAAAGCAAATAAAGATGAGTCGAATTTACTTTTTCAAGTAAGAGAGTTTATTAAACAAGGTGATTTAACTACGGCTTTAACCGTGTGTAAACAATCGAATACGCCTATTAGCAGAATGTTGCAAAAAGGTTTATTAAGAATTGGAAAGCCTATTAAAGAAATTGAAGGTGCCATTGAAAATGTTGGCAAATTAGAAGTAGCTAAATTAGAACGCAACATTAGTATTTTGGGTATTATTGCAGGTATTGCACCTATGCTTGGTTTTGTGGGTACTATATCGGGGGTAATTAAAATTTTCTACAACATTTCTTTATCAGACAATATTAGCATTGGCTTAATTGCTGGAGGTTTATACGAAAAAATGATTACCTCTGCAGCTGGCTTAATTATTGGTATTCTGGCTTATATTGGTCACCATATTTTAAATTTAATGGTCGATAAAATTATTTTAAAATTAGAAACCGAGTCGATTGATTTTATCGATTTATTAGAAGAACCTAGCAAATAATGAACCTAAGACGAAGACATAAAATCACCCCAGAGGTAAGTGCTTCCTCGATGAGTGACATCATGTTTTTTTTGATGCTGTTTTTCCTGATCGCTTCTTCGGTAGTAAATCCAAATGTGATTAAACTATTACTACCTAAAGCTGCAAGTGGACAATCGGTTGCCAAAAAAACCATCAGCGTTTCGATTACCAAAGATTTACAATATTATGTTGAAAAAAAGCTAGTTCCTGCCGATCAAATAGAAGCCTTATTAAACAGTTATATTCAAAACCAAACTGAATTAACCGTAATACTCTATGTAGACCAAACAGTAGCGATACAAGACATTGTGAATGTAATGGACATTTCTAATAAGTTAAAAGTTAAACTCGTTTTAGCCACCGATCCTAAATGATTTTAGGCTAAAATAATTTCGATATGCAAGAAGAATCACAAAATAGTAAAGCAATAATTAGTACCCTGGTATTACATGCCATTTTGTTGGGTGCTTGTTATTTCTTTTTTATTGCTGGTCAAATTCCAACCGAAACCATTGAGCAAGGTGGTATTGTGATTAATTATGGCACTTCGGATCAAGGCATGGGAAACGATTATACCAGCACCGACGAACCTGCCATTGGAGAAAACATTAACAACGAACCAGTCGAAGATCCTAACAGACCCAATAGCACAACGGCCAATGTTGCTACTTCAGATCAACAAGTGCTTACACAAGATTTAGAAGATGCACCGGTGGTAAATTCTGCAACAAATACAAGCAATAGTACTAATACGACTCCTTCTGTAACACCTGTTGCGCCTACTCCTAGCGTAGATAGTCGTGCTTTATTCAAAGGCAAAAAAAATAATGGCACCGGAGCCGGCGATGGCAACGGTAACACCCCAGGCAACCAAGGCAGACCCGACGGCAGCACCCAAAGTACTAATTACACAGGTAATGGTGGCAATGGCGGCGGCGGTATTTCTTTAAATTTAGCCGGTCGCGCATTTATTACAAAACCAAAAATTCAAGACGACGGACAAACGGCTGGAAGAATTACCGTCGACATTACGGTAGATAAAAATGGAAACATTAGAACGGCTAAAGCAGGCGGTAGAGGTACTACCATTTCTAATGCTGCACTTTGGTATAAATGCGAAAATGCGGTATTGGGTTGCAAATTAAATGCCTTAGCTACCGGACCCGAAATTCAAGCAGGAAAAGTAGTGTTTACTTTCATCTTAGAATAATTTTTTAATTTCTTTATGAGAAATTACCAAGATACTTTATCTTATTTATTTACCCAATTACCCGTATTTCAACGCGATGGCGCATCGGCCTATAAACCAACGATAGTCAACACCATAGCCCTTTGCGAAGTACTCGGAAATCCACAAGAAAAATTTAAAAGTATACATGTAGCGGGTACCAATGGCAAAGGTTCTACTAGCCATCAATTAGCGGCTATCTTTCAAGCAGCAGGTTATAAAACAGGATTATATACTTCGCCACATTTAAAAGATTTTAGGGAACGCATTCGAGTAAATGGCGAATGCATACCCGAACAAAATGTGATTGATTTTGCGGCAACACACCAGGCCTTATTTGAAAAAATAAAACCATCTTTTTTTGAAATGACGGTAGCCATGGCTTTCGAATATTTTGCTAATCAACAAGTCGAAATTGCCATTATAGAAGTGGGCATGGGCGGCCGCTTAGATTCCACTAATATTATTCGTCCCGAACTTTGCCTTATCACCAATATTTCTTTCGACCACCAAGCTTATTTAGGCCATACGCTCGAAGCCATTGCCGGTGAAAAGGCGGGAATTATTAAACAGGAAGTGCCAGTGGTTATTGCCAGTACACAAACAGCCACGCAAGTGGTATTTAAAGAGAAGGCTGCTACACAAAATGCGCCTATTTATTTTGCCGATCAACAGTACCATTTACAAAGAACAACCGATAGTAACCAACAATTACTGGGCATCGAATTTACCGACGCCAATGGAAGCCTACAAAAGTTTCATTCCGATTTAACAGGCATTTATCAATTAAAAAATATTACGGGCGTACTTTGCGCCATAGATTTACTGAAAGCAAAATTTCCGAAAATAAATAACCAAATTATTTTTGATGCATTAGCAAATGTGAAAAAAATAACTGGTTTAAAAGGACGCTGGGAAGTATTGAGCGAAAACCCGCTATGCATTGCAGATACTGGTCATAACGAAGATGGCATTCAACAAATTTTAACCCAATTAACTTATTGTAATTACGAAAATATTCA
>CANJWU010000132.1 GCA_947478655.1 Sphingobacteriales bacterium
AAACGGCGATGGCACAAACGATGTGTTCAGTATCAAAGATAAATTTAAAGTGTACTGCGATCCAGAATTTAGCTTTACGATTTATAACCGTTGGGGTAAAAAAGTATTTGAATCTAAAGATCCAGAATTTGAATGGGATGGCGATGGTGCTGGTGTGGGAACGTATTTCTACACCCTTACTTCGAGGGTGAGAACGCAAACGGGAAGTGTGAACTTGGTGAGATAAAAGTTAAAAAGACAATACAATAATTTTGGAATGGCGGCTGGTTTTACCAGTCGCCATATCCTATGAAATAACATATTATGATGAAGCAATTTAAATTGAATTCAAAAAAACTAATAAGATCATTCTTGTTAAGTACTTTTTGTTTAACCTTAAGTGCAACTGCATTCTCTCAAAATGTAATTGACATAGGGGTATATGGTTTGGTGGCACCCTTAGCACCACATACTGGAGCGGCAAACAAATCAGTTATTGTTAAAATCAGGAATTATGGCTCTGTGGCCATTACCAGTATAAAAGTGGGATGGAAAATTAATGGAATTGCACAACCTAACTATTCTCAATTTATTACTATTCCTGCTGCTTCATCTGCAAATCAAATCCCCACTACGAATGTAACTTTGTCTACCTCATTTACAGATGTTGCTGGAAAAAGCTTTGAATTTTATACCATTGAAGCCAATAACCAAACTGATGCCGATGCATCAAATGATACGCTTAGGGCCTATACAGCTACACCAATTGCCGGAACCAAAATTGTGGGTATTGCACCTGCAGATTATAGAACCATTGCTGATGCTTTTAATGCTATTCGATATTCGGGTATCTCAAATGATTTAACTATTAAAATTAAGCCTAGTACCTATACAGAGCCGCTAGAATTACCCGCGGTAGATTATAATAATTCTGCAAACCCAACCAAAAATATAATTGTTGAATCTCAAACTGGAAACAGAGATGTTTATATTGTAACCAATGCTTCTGTTCAAACATCTATTAAATTGGATGGTGCAGACCGAGTAACTTTGAGGAATTTAAAAATTGTTAATAAAAATATCATCTCTGGTATTGGTGTGCAAATGCTCAACGATGCAAAATACAATACGATCACCAATTGCGATATTTCTGTCGATTCTATTTCAAATGGTAGGGGATTTGCAGGTATTTTATTAGCGGGAATGAGTGCTTCACCTTATAATTTAACTGCTACAACTTCAGGTAAATATGCCACCATAACCAATAATTTAATTTCTGGTGGATATTATGGAATTGCCATTTCGAGTTCCGCTACTGCAAGGGATACGGGTATTGTCATCGAAAACAATACCATTAATCAAGTGTCATATTATGGTATCAATGTAAATTGCTTAACCAATTTAAAACTTAAAAGAAATAAGGTCTCCCTAAGGCCTTCAGCCGATTTAAAATCTGCTGGTTATTATTTGGGAAATATTTCGACTTTTTCTCCTGGTAACATTGAAATCACTTTTAATTATGTTACTGGTGCTGGGCAATATGGTATTTATATGAATGCCGTAATTGGAACTGGATCACCAACCAATCGTTCGGTGAATGTATCGAATAATATGATTGCCGGAGGTTTCTTTAGTAATAAAACTTCAGCGGTTGATTTACCTCAAGGATTATCTGTCAATAGTTGTGGATGGGTAAATATTTATTTCAACTCTGTTAGAATGGATGCGCCAACTAATATTGGTGCACCAGATAATACTTCTGCATTTTTTGTTTCTGGTGCGGGTTCAACTGCAAGTAATCCTATTAAGGTTTTCAATAATATTTTTTATAATGCAAACTTTGGCTATGCCTTATATAATGCCGCCGCCGCTGCATCTAACCCAGTTATTGCTGCAAATAATAATGATTATTTCGTTGCAAAATTAGATTCTAATACCAATCCTGTTTCAGGTTTTACCTATTGGAATTCATTGCCAAGAATTAATTTGCGAGAGTTAATTACCGCATCTGGAAAAGATCAATTGTCTATTAGCAAGGATCCATTCTTTTTTTCCACAACAGATTTACACTCTCTGTCTTCAGACATCAATCAAAAAGGAAATACAGCACCGCTTACAGAGGTGTCTATCGATTATGACAATGAATTAAGAGATCAAATTAATCCACCAGATATTGGTTGCGATGAGTTTGGACCAGGTGGTGAAGATTTTGCCATTATTGGTGTTACCCCCGATGTATTTAAGTATAAAAAACCAACACCATGGAGAATATTCGTTCGTTACCAAGGCCCAACATCGGGTACGAATAAGAAATTATATTTCATGTATAAAATTAATGGAGTGGATCAAATTGACCCAGACTCTGCCATAGAGAAAACCTTTACCGGTTTATCTAATTATTTCTCAACAGAAAGTTTTGTTGTTCCTGCAAAATACTGGGTAAATAGACAAAGCTATCAAAGTTTTAAATTTACAGTTTACATAGCAACTTCTCCTGTTGGAGATTTACGCCCATTTAATGATTCGATAACAATTGATGTTTGCGTCGGTTTAGATGGTCGTTTTTTAATTGATAGAAATCAAACACCCAATGATAGCACCTTTTCGAGTTTACAACAAACCTATGAGTATTTAAAATGTGGGGTAGCAGGTCCAACCGTTATCGAATTAGCCGACGGAACTTATAATGAACAAGTGTATCTATGGAAAATTAGAAACTCTTCATCAGTTAATACCATTACTTTTAAATCGTTAAATAATGCCTATAATACCAAGTTAACTTTCTTTGGCGGTACCAACGAAAACCATGCAACGGTATTGATGAATAATGCGCAATACATCACATTGGATGAATTAACCATTGAAAATAGAAATTTAACGAACGGTTCTTGTATTCAATTTGCAGGAAATGCAAAATTCAATACCATTAAAAACTGTGTGATTCGATTAGATTCTACCCAAACACCTTACCCAACTTCATTAGTTGGCATTGTATCGAGTAAGCTAGGTACACTTATGACAACGCCTTCTTGTTACGGTATCAACTCTAGTTATAATACCATCACCGGAAATAAAATATTGGGTGGTTATTTTGGTGTTGCTATGTATGGATTAGATACAGCTAAAAGAGATTTAGAAAATGAGCTGAGTAAAAATATCATTGCGAGTTTCCACAAAACGGGTATCTATTTAGAATATGCTGATACACGCATTAAAAACAATGTGATTACTGGTAAATTCGGAATGGATTTAAATGCCAATGCCATTGAAGTAAAATTCTTAGGCGATCGAGCAGGGGATTTTACCAATGAAATTTCTGGTAATAAAATATTTGATATTACTTGGCAAGGGATAACAGTAAAAAACTGTTTAAGTAAGAAGATTGCCCCTGCTAAAAAGGCAAGTTTTGTGATTGCCAATAATATGATTGCGGGTGGTTTTACAACACCGGGCGCAACCACTTGTGGAATTAATTTAAATACTTGCGTGGGGATTTCTATTATTAATAATACAGTTTTGATGGATGCGCCTCGAACTAGTTCAACCTCAATTAACGCAACCGTTGCAAGGTGTTTAACTGTTGGTAGCACCAATACCGATATCGAAGCTTTCAACAATATTTTATATTCTACTAATGGGGCAATTGCTTTAGAATATTATACCAAAACTAAAGGTGGAGGTAGAGCGCCTAATAATGGTTTAACTGCTTCAGAAAACAATTTATATTATACAACCTATCCAAGTAAAACGACTCCATTAATTTTAATTAAAAGATTATCGGATTTAAATGGATCGAACGCAGATAAGAATTTTACATTTGCCCAAAAAACACAAACGCCACAATCTGCATTAACATCTTTCAAAAATGACAATGCAAATTCAACGCGTGACCGTAAGTCATTGGCCTTGTCGGTTAAATTTGAAAAGCTACCTTACGATTTACATACTTATGATCCAAATGTGGAAAGTAAGGGGTCGAATTATGAAGTAAAAACCGATTTTGATTTAGAACCCAGAAAATCTAAAACACCAGACATTGGATGTGATGAATTTACAATTCCATTAATCGATTTAGATATCAATCAAATAAGAAATCCATTATTAAGTGCATGTAAACCAAATGTGCTTTCTGTGAAATTAAGAAATAGAGGTAAGTATTCTTTAGCAGGTCGTTCTGTTATCTTAACCTATAGTGTAACTGGCGATGGCTATATTGCTACTGGAAGAGACACTGTAAAGTTAACCATGAAGGCCATTGGTTCGGAACAAATTTACAATTTCAAAAAACCATTTATCATTACCGATTATTCAACTTATCAGGTTTGTATTGATTTAATTTCTAAATCATTAAAAGAAGATACAGTATTTAC
>CANJWU010000133.1 GCA_947478655.1 Sphingobacteriales bacterium
ATTTACAATTGCCTGTAGTATTAGCCTTAAACATGATGGATGTTGCCGAGCAATCGGGCATCGAAATTAATGTAACATTGCTAGCAGAAAAATTAGGAGTACCGGTTGTGGCCGTTACTGCACGAGACTTTCAGGGTATAACAGCTTTAAAAGATGCCATAGTTCAGCAATTCGAACAGCCAACTTTACCTAGCAGTACCATCCATATTCATGGTTATGCACCCGAAGTAATTGACGAAATAAAAAATTATTTTCATATCAATAACGATTATGCCGCTTTTGAATTAGCGCATCATTACCACGAATTAAATAATTTAACACAAGAAAAAAAAGATGCCATTGAAGCCATTGGTTTAAAACATAATTTCAATGCGAACAAAACACAAGTAGCAGAAACCATAGATCGTTATAATTATATCAACGAAATATTAAGCGATACCGTTCGAAAAAACAAACCAGCACTAGAAGAAACAAGAAGTAATACATTAGATGCGATTTTAACGCATCGTATTTTTGGTTTACTTATTTTCTTTGTGATATTATTTGGCGTGTTTCAATCTATTTTTAATTGGTCGCAATACCCAATGAATGTAATTGAAAATGCATTTATTGGCATCGAAAATTATTTAACAGCCATTTTACCCGCAGGAATTCTTACCAATTTAATTATTGGGGGCATACTGCCAGGCATGAGCGGGGTCTTGATCTTCTTGCCACAAATTGCCGTATTGTTTTTATTCATCGCCATTCTAGAAGATACGGGCTATATGGCCCGCGTTACTTTTATGATGGATCGCTTGATGAAAAATTTTGGCCTTAATGGTAAATCGGTGGTGCCATTAATTTCGGGAATTGCTTGTGCCGTGCCAGCAATTATGTCGGCCCGCAGTATCGAAAATTGGAAAGACCGCTTGATTACTATTTTTGTGACGCCATTTATGAGTTGCTCGGCACGCCTACCAGTATATACTTTATTGATTTCTTTAGTTGTACCCAATAAATTTGTTTTTGGATTTTTGAGTTTACAAGGCCTTATTTTAATGGCCATGTATTTACTTGGTTTTGTTTCGGCATTGCTGGCAGGTTGGCTACTTAAATTATTTATTAAAACAAAAAGCAAAAGTTATTTCTTAATGGAATTGCCGGTTTACAGAATGCCGCGCTGGTCTAATGTGGGCATCACTATTTTTAATAAAGCCAGAACATTTGTAATGGAAGCCGGAAAGGTAATCCTTGCAGTCTCTATTATACTATGGGTTTTAGCCACTTTTGGTCCTAGTAAAGATTTCGATGCCATTGAAACAAAGTATACAAAAATATCATCCGAGAACGCAACTGTTGAATTAAATAATTCGACTTTGGAAAGTAAAAAGAACGCAGAAAAATTAGAAGCTTCTTATGCTGGTTTGCTTGGAAAATTTATTGAGCCAGCCATTAAACCTTTGGGTTATGATTGGAAAATTGGTATTGCTTTGGTCACCTCTTTTGCCGCACGCGAAGTTTTTGTGGGAACGATGTCTACTATATATAGTGTACAAGGTGATGGTGAACATTTAGAAACTGTTCGCGAAAAAATGTTAGAAGCAAGAAATCCGGAAACAGGCAAACTTACTTTTTCTTTTGCAACCGTTATGTCACTGATGATATTTTATGCTTTTGCCATGCAATGTATGAGTACTTTTGCGGTTGTTTATCGCGAAACCAATGGCATCAAATGGCCGCTTATACAGCTTTTCACCATGACTGCATTTGCTTACTTAGCTGCATTTGCAGTATATCAATTTTTATCTTAGTCCGAATTTTTTGATCAACGCATGTCTGAACAAAATGCCGAATTGCTAAAAAAATATTTACCAGCAGAAGTGGCCATCACCATGTCTAAGTGGATTGATCATTTTCAAGTGGAACTAACCATCAGCAAGCCGCGTCAATCTGTTTTAGGTGATTACCGCCATCCACATGCAGGCAGAGGGCATCGCATTTCTATTAATGTTGATTTAAATCCATATGCTTTTTTGATTACTTTAATTCATGAGTTTGCGCATTTGAGTAATTGGAATACCTATCGCAATAAAGTGAAAGCGCATGGAGAAGAATGGAAAACAGAATACAAAAGATTAATGAATCCATTTATTGCCAAAGGCATTTTTCCGGAGCGCATCGAAACTGCCTTGCGTCGCTACATGAATAACCCTGCAGCCGCTAGTTGTACCGATATTCATTTATTAAAAGTATTGAAAGAATTTGATCCGGTTTCTAAAACCGTATTTGTTTCGACTGTACCTATGGGTGGAATATTTAAAATGAAATCGGGTCGAGAGTTTCAAAAAATCGCATTGCTGCGTAAAAGATTTAAATGCAAAGAAATTGCAACGGGAGCTATATATTTATTCAGTCCTGTGTCGGAGGTGTATTACGAAGGGATTGAAAGTTGATACCCTGTTATTTTAAAGTGCTTGTTAATTAGCGGATTTATCTTTTAAGATTAGTGCTACAGATTAATTATTCTTCCGAATAAATAACTTCTACTAAAGTTTGCCCCACAGCTTTCAAAGATTTTTTACTGATGTTGTTGATGTTATCTTGCTGGGTATGCCAGTGCGTCCAAAATCCAGTTAGGCTACTTTCGTCGTGGTGAATCAAATCAACCACTGGGATATTTAAAATAGTATTGATATAATAATGATCGTCTATAATCGCTGGACTATTTTTGTATTCGAAATTGCTCGAATAACCTGCTTTTGCAGCGGCATTCCAAACTTTCTCAACAGCAGCAGGAGCGTAGGTTCTAGAGATTTCGTCTTGATGAAAAACTACATTTTCGCCGCCAACCATATCTAATAAAATACCATACATAGGTTGGTAGCCTTTGCTTGGTTGGTTTTTACACCAATACTGAGAACCTAAACAATACGAATCTTGCATGCTCGGAAATTTACTGCCTTCGGGTTGTCCATAATCTTCGGCATCAAATAAAATAAGATCAACACCAATTTTTGGATTCTCAATAGAAAAAAGCCTAGCCATTTCTAGCAATACTCCAACACCACTGCCGCCATCGTTGGCGCCCATAATGGCTTTATCTTGGTCTTTGCTATCTTGATCGGCAAAGGGTCTGCTGTCCCAATGCGCACAAAGTAATACGCGTTTTGGATTGCTTGGATTATAAGAAGCAATGATATTTTTAATGTTTAATTTTTTACCATCGAATGCGGTTACGCTGCCTTCTTGCACAAATACACTGGCCTTGTATTTTTTTAATGTTTGTGTTAAATAATTTGCGCATGCGCTATGACCTTTGCTATTGGGCACTCTGGGGCCAAAGGCTAATTGTGCTTCTATGAATTTAAAACTACTGTCTTCCGAAAAAATAGGTTTAGCAATACCTGTATCAACGGCACTTTCGCTCGCAATTTTTTTAGTTTTTTCGGAAGTACATGCATTCCAAAAAAGCACAATGCCAATACTTAAACTATAAATAAAATTTTTCATGTGCTGCGGGTTATTCTTCGTAAGCCCATTCGGAGCCTTCTTTACTATCTTTAATGATAATTTGATTGGCTTTGAAATTAGCACGAATGGTATCTACTAAAGCAAAATCTTTATTTGCCCTGGCGGTTTGGTAACTTTCCATCCAAGCGTCGAGCATAGCAATTGGACTAGCGCCTTCTAACATTTTTGATTCCGAAATACCCAATACTTCTTCGTTGATGCTTACAAAAGTTTGAATGATTTTTTCGAAAGTAGCCGGGCTAATACTGCTCAATGCAAGGTGTTTCGCCTTGAATGAATTGATACGCTTCAATAAATTATATAAAGCCGCAATGCTCATGGCGGTATTAAAATCCGCATTCAAACCATCATATACTTCTTGACATTCTTGTTGAATAGCTTGGTCTAATTCCGCATCGAAGTTCACGTTTGCATCTGCTACATAAGTCATAGATTTTGCAGTACGCAATCCATTGATCATTTTTTTCAAACCTTTTTCTGCTGCTTGTAAAGCTTCGTTAGAAAAATCTAAAGTGCTGCGGTAATGTGCTTGCAAAAAGAAAAAGCGAACGGTAATAGGATGGTATGCTTGCGTTAATAAGTCATGCTCACCTGTAAAAAAATCGTTTAAGTTGATGGCATTACCCAAAGACTTACCCATTTTTTTTCCATTAATGGTGACCATATTATTGTGCATCCAATACTTTGCAGGATTGCAATGATTGGCTGCTTTTGATTGGGCTATTTCGCATTCGTGGTGTGGAAATAATAAATCCATTCCGCCACCATGTATATCAAATTGTTCGCCTAAATATTTTTTGCTCATAGCCGAACATTCG
>CANJWU010000134.1 GCA_947478655.1 Sphingobacteriales bacterium
ATTAAAACTTTTAATCCTTATACTTTTGCGCCGGTACAAGTAATTGTAGCGAAAGATTTAGCAGGTAAATATTTTTCTGAAAAAAATGCAGGAGTAGATTTTGCAAGTTACCAAGCAGGTGATAAAATAATTCCTTTTGAAATTATTGATACCATAGCAGGTAAAGATTTAGCAGGTATTCGTTATGAACAATTATTACCTTATGCACAGCCCAACGATGGCGATGCCTTTAAAGTAATCATTGGTGATTTTGTGACCACCGAAGATGGAACTGGTATCGTACATATAGCGCCGAGCTTTGGTGCAGATGACTTTAGGGTGGCTAAACAAAATGGCATTGGCTCTTTAACTTTAGTAGATAAACGCGGTCGCTTTGTTCCTGAGGTAACTGATTTTGCAAACGAGTTTGTAAAAGAAGATTATTTATCGGCCGAAGAAAAAGAAACAGAAAGACTTAAACAAAATAGAGATAAATATTTATCGGTCGATGAGCGCATTGCTATTAAATTAAAAACCGAAAACAAGGCTTTCAAAGTAGAGAAATACGAACACAGTTATCCGCATTGCTGGAGAACAGACAAACCTATTTTATATTATCCATTAGATTCTTGGTTTATTAAATCTACTGCCTTTAAAGAGCGCATGGTGGAATTAAATAAAACCATTAATTGGAAACCCGAATCGACCGGCACCGGAAGATTTGGTAATTGGTTAGAAAATTTAGTAGACTGGAATTTATCGCGTTCGCGCTACTGGGGAACACCGCTGCCTATTTGGAGAACAGCAGATGGCACTGCAGAAATTTGCATTGATTCGATGGCGACTATGAATGCCGAAATTGCTAAATCAATTGCAGCAGGTTTTATGCCCGCAGGTTTTGAATTAAAAGACTTACACCGCCCTTATGTTGATGACGTTGTGTTGGTGTCTTCATCGGGAGAAAAAATGTATAGAGAAGCCGACTTAATTGACGTATGGTTTGATTCGGGCGCAATGCCTTATGCGCAATGGGGATTAGACCAAAGCAAATTAGCCGCTGGCGATAAATATCCTTTTCAAAAGGAATGGAACTCGGCTTATCCTGCCGATTTTATTGCAGAAGGTGTTGATCAAACAAGAGGTTGGTTTTTTACTTTACATGCCATCTCTACCATGTTATTCGATTCTGTTTCTTATAAAAATGTAATATCAAACGGATTGGTATTAGATAAAAATGGAAATAAAATGTCGAAGCGTTTAGGCAACAGCATCGATCCATTTGAAACCATCGATAAGTTTGGCGCCGATGCTACGCGTTGGTACATGATTAGCAATGCTGCACCATGGGATAATTTAAAATTCGACCTAGAAGGCTTAGCAGAAGTGCAAAGAAAATTCTTTGGCACTTTATATAATACCTATAATTTCTTTGCACTATATGCAAACATAGATGGATTCGAAATTAAGGAAGACCAATGCACACCAATAAAGGAGCGCGCAGAGCTAGACCAATGGATTATTTCTGCATTGCAAAAATTAATAGTTGAAGTAAGTGAGAGCTACGAAAACTATGAACCACACCGTGCCGCTAGAGCCATACAATATTTTGTAGACGAACATTTATCGAATTGGTATGTGCGTTTATCGAGAAGAAGATTTTGGAAAGGGGAATTAACTGCAGATAAAAAAGCAGCGTACGAAACATTGTTTGAATGTCTTACCACCATTAGTCAATTAATGAGCCCAGTGGCTCCTTTCTTTGCAGAATGGTTATATAAAAATTTAACAGATAGTTTACGCGAAAAAGAGTTGGCTGCAAATTCGAAATTCAAAGCAGCCTCTATTCACTTAAGTTATTTAGGAGAAGCAAACCTCGATTTAATTAATGAAAGACTAAACGAAAGCATGCTATTGGCACAAAATATTTCGTCGATGGTTTTATCATTAAGGAAAAAAGTAAGCATTAATGTGCGTCAACCTTTGGCTAGAATATTAATTCCATCATTGGGAAAAGAGATGGATGCGATGATTGAAGATGTGAAACATTTAATATTATCTGAAACCAATATTAAAAACATTGAGTACCTTACAGATTCACATGGTTTTATTCATAAAAAGATAAAGCCAAACTTTAAGGCATTGGGCGCTAAAGTGGGCAAAGACATGAAAGAGGTAGCTGCTGCATTAACAAGCCTAGACCAAGATCAAATAATGGCATTGGAGAAAAATGGGCAAATTACGCTAGCTAACAGCCCTTATACGATTGCAATGGAAGACGTTGAAATTGTAGCAGAAGATATACCTGGCTGGTTGGTAAATGTAATGGGCAAAATTACCGTAGCGCTAGATGTGAGCATTTCGGAAGATTTAAGGCTCGAAGGATTGGCCCGTGAAATAATAAATCGCATCCAAAATCTGCGAAAGGATAAAGGATTCGAGGTTACGGACAAGATTAGCGTACAAATTTTAGACAATGAATATATTAAAGAAGCGATAAATAAGAATTTAAATTATATTTGCGCCGAAATTCTAGCAACCGAAATGTTATTTGTTGCAGGAGATTTATTAAACAAAGAAAGAGTAGAAATAAATGAAAAAGAAGTCTACATCAGCATCCAAAAAGATAGCTAAAACGGCGGCTAAAGCTAAACCGTCAGCAAAAAAAGCAGTGGCTAAGGCTCCTGCTAAGAAAAAAGTAGCAAAAAAGGTAGTAGCGAAAGCAGCTCCTAAAAAAGCAACAAAAGCTCCTGCTAAAAAAGTAGTGGCTAAAAAAGTTGTAGCAAAAGCAGCTCCTAAAAAAGTAGCGAAAAAGGTAGTGGCGAAAGCGGCTCCTAAAAAAGCAACAAAAGCACCCACGAAAAAAGTAGTGGCTAAAAAAGTAGTAGCAAAAGCAGCTCCTAAAAAAGTGGCAACAAAAGCACCTGCTAAAAAAGCAGTAGCAAAAGTGGTGGCGAAAAAAGTAGCGAAAGCACCTGCGAAAAAAGTTATTGCTAAAAAAGTTGTGGCGAAAGTTGTGGCGAAAGTTGTGGCGAAAAAAGTAGCGAAGGCACCTGCTAAAAAAGTAATTGCTAAAAAAGTGGTGGTGAAAGCAGCCGCTAAAAAAGTAGTGGCGAAAGTTGTGGCGAAAAAAGTAGTAGCTAAGGTTGTTGCAAAAGTAGCTGCGAAAAAAGTAATTGGAAAACCAGCTGTTAAAAAAGTAGCAGCACCTGTAGTAGTTGCAAAACCAATAGTTGCAAAGCCAATTGCAAAAAAACCAGTAGAAATTAAAAAACCAGAACCGGTTAATATTGTAATTCCTCGTGTGCAGGATCCAAACGAAAAAAGTCGTTATTCGGATTCTGAATTGATTGAATTCAAAGAGATTATTACTAAAAAATTAGCTTCGGCAAGAGAAGAATTACAATTGCTTACCGAAACGTTGAGTAATCCAAATAACAATGGAACAGACGATACTGCTGGTACTTTTAAAGTATTAGAAGATGGTTCTGCAACCTTAGAAAAAGAACATGTCAATCAATTGGCTGTTCGTCAAAGAAAATTTATCGATCAATTAGAAGCAGCTTTGATCCGTATTAAAAATAAAACTTACGGTATTTGTAGAGAAACTGGCAAAATTATTCCAAAAGAAAGATTAAGAGCCGTTCCACATACTACGTTGAGTATGGAAGCAAAATTGAAGCAAAATTAATTTAAACGATACCTTATTCATTTAATGCCTGTCTGTTTCAGACAGGCATTTTTTAAATCAAAAAAATGAAACTGACCCATTACCATAAAGCCATCCTGATTATTTTTTCAGTTTTAATGATTGATCAATTGATCAAATATTGGGTCAAAACCACTTTGTTTATAGGAGAAGAAATTCCTGTTTTTGGTAATTGGTTTATCATCCATTTCACCGAAAACAATGGCATGGCATTTGGATTTGAATTAGGCGGTAGCTATGGGAAATTAGCACTTAGTTTATTTAGGGTAATTGCTGTTTTTGGTATAGCCTATATTCTAAACTACATTATTAAAAAGAAATATCACTTTGGATTGATTACCTGTGTATGCCTTGTATTTGCAGGCGCTTTAGGTAATATTATCGATTCTGTTTTTTACGGAAAATTATATGGATACGAAAACTGGTTGCACGGAAGAGTAGTGGATATGTTTTATTTCCCTATACTCCGAGGCCATTACCCAAATTGGTTTCCATTATTTGCAAACGAAGAATTTATTTTCTTTAGACCGGTATTTAATTTTGCAGATGCAGCCATTAGCGTTGGCGTTATTTGCATATTAATTTTCCAAAC
>CANJWU010000135.1 GCA_947478655.1 Sphingobacteriales bacterium
ATAAACCCTGTTCGATAAAAACACATACACCAAATCATATGCAGGATCTACCCAAGTACAAGTGCCTGTAAAGCCAGTATGGCCATAGGTTTGCGCCGATACAGCTAAGGCCGTAGGACTGGTTTTAGCAGGATCTGTTTCGGGTTTATCAAAACCCAATCCTCTTCTACTATCTGCATGGTATTTAGCAGTAAACAGGTTTACCGTTTCAGTTTTAAAATATGCTTCGCCACCATAGTTTCCTTTATTGAGCAACATTTGCATAATAATGGCTACATCATTTGCATTGCCAAACAAGCCAGCATGACCCGCCACACCACCAAACATAGCAGCCGTTTGATCGTGCACATAACCTTGTACTAATTGCTTTCTAAAGCTAAGGTCATTTTCGGTAGGCATAATATTTGCCATAGGAAATTTACGATAGGGTAAATATCCCAAATAATTCAAGCCCAATTTTTTATAAAATGTATTACTGACAAATTCATCAATTGGTGTTTTGCTTTGCACCTCTAATACTTCTTTTAAGAAATAAAAACTCAAATCGGAGTACACATATTTCCCTGGGTTTTTTAAATCTGAATTGAGTATTCGTTGCTTCATGCTTGCAATGTAATTTGCATTTAAAAATAAATGACTGGCAACCGGAACAGCAAATACACCAGAAGAATCTGTAGACAGCACAGCTGTTTCCAAGCCTTTTACATTTTGAATGTCTTTGTAAAAAGGAATAAATGGCGACAAGCCTGCGCGGTGCGTTAACAAGTCTGCGATAATAATATTTTTCTTATTCGAACTTTTAATTCCGGGTAAATAATTATGCAAATGACCATTCAAAGAAACTTTATTTTCTTCTACTAATTTCATCATACCTAAATTGGTCGATAAAATTTTGGTCATCGAAGCTAAATCGTATAAATCGGTATTGACTACCAAATGAGCAGAATCGTAAGTACTATAGCCAAAAGATTTTTGATACACCACTTTACCATTTTTAGCCACCAATACTTGACAGCCAGGAATTGCTTTAGCGGCAATGGCCTTAGCAATTAAATCGTCTATGCCGTTTAATTTCTGCGCATCCATGCCCACTTCTTCTGGCTGGGTATATTTTAAACGAATGCTTTCGTTGAGTATATAACCATCGCCTAGTTGAAATTTAGTAGATGCCGTAACAGGCATAGATCCTTTGGCCGGAATTCCACCAAATATAAGCTGAGCAGCACTTGTACGCGTATAGGAATTTTCTTCGTAAGCCAATACAATGGGCGCATGGTTTTCGAAATTTCTTAAACTATAAGCATTACCAAATACCACCAACACTACATTTTTATGCGCCGATAGATTATTTAAAAAATCAATTGTTTGCTTAGACAAAGAAAAATTCTTTGATTCGTTTCGGCTCATATCGTGCAAGCCAACTATTACCGTATTATAGTTTTCTAAGTTTTTATTTAAAAAATCGAAATCGTTTAAGCTCGCGTCTTTCTTTAAAGAAAACTTAGCCATAGGCGCATATAATTCGCAAGTCGTTAAAAAATCATTATTGATTTCGGCACCAATACTAATACTGGCAATGTTGCTAGCCGCTAAATTTTTTAAAGGAATGAGGTTGTTTTTATTCTCTAATAAAGTAAGGGCGTTTTCGTATAATTTACGACTCATTAATTTAGCTTCGTTGCTATTTAAATCGGCAATTAAACCATCGATTACAATCGCTTGATAATGCGCAAGCCCTACCTGAAACTTAGCAAATAAAACCTTTCTAGCCTTTTCATCTAATTCGGCTTGGGTAATTTCGCCAGCCAACATGGCTTTTTTAATTTCAGCAATAGCAACAGGTACATTCTCGGAATACAAACACATATCGTTACCCGCTAATAAAGCTTTTACATCTACTACGCCCGGCGGAAAATTTGCAGATACGCCTTTCATGTTTAAGGCATCGGTAATAATCAGTCCTTTAAAATTTAATTTATTTTTCAATAAATCGGTTACGATTGGTTTCGAAATAGATGCGGCCGAATTTTTTGAACTATCGTATGCCGGTACAAATAGATGCGCCACCATGATGCTTGACAAACCTCGATCAATGAGTTCTTTGAATGGATATAATTCTAAGCTATCCAATTCTTCTTTACTGCGATTTAATTTAGGCAAGGTTAAATGAGAATCTTTATCGGTATTGCCATGACCCGGAAAATGTTTGGCAGTTGCAATTAAGCCATTGTCTTGCAAACCGCGCATGTATTCTATACTCTTAGCGGCTACGCGGTATTTATCTTCGCCAAAAGAGCGATCGTTAATAACCGGATTGCGTGGATTATTGTTGACATCTACTACTGGCGCAAAATTTAAATGGATGCCCATTCGCTTACATTGCCTTGCGGTTTCTGCGCCAAAATCATAAATCAGTTGGTTATCGTTGATGGCGCCCAAAGCCATTTGTTTAGGATATCTTACGGTACTATCTAAGCGCATCGACAAGCCCCATTCTCCATCTATAGAAATCAATAAAGGTGTTTTAGCAAGGGATTGGTAATAATTGGTCAGGTTTGCCTGGCGAACTGGGCCGCCTTGAAAAAAACACAGGCCTCCTATTTTATAGTCTTTAACCAATTTGGCAATTTCTTTCACATGCAAGGAATCTTTGTTTGAAAAGGCTGCAACAGTGAATAATTGGGCAATTCGTTCGTCTGGCTGCAAGGTATTCATTACCGAATCGACCCATTGATTGGCTTTTGCGGTATCTACTACCTGTCCATTCACAATAGATGTGGAGAAAAAAAAGGAAATTAAAAGTATATAGCCGGTTTTTAGCATAATAGGTGCCCGAAAATTTTTATATTTTTGTCTGATGGCGATAAATTTATAGGTATTTCCTGAAATAAATAAATCAAAAAGCCTGTTAGAGACCTAAAGTTCTCAACATAGCTAAATTTTTAAATAACGATGTCGAATATAATTCACCTTTTACCCGATGCGGTTGCCAATCAAATTGCAGCCGGCGAAGTTATTCAACGACCTGCATCGGCTGTAAAAGAGCTGATGGAGAATGCCGTTGATGCCGGGGCAACAAGCATCAAGGTGGTATTAAAAGATGCCGGACGCGCACTTATTCAAATCATCGATAATGGTTCGGGCATGAGCCCAGCAGATGCTAAACTTTGTTTTGAAAGACACGCTACTTCCAAACTAGCGAGCGCAGACGATTTGTTTAAAATAAAAACTATGGGCTTTAGAGGCGAAGCCATGGCATCTATTGCCGCTATTGCACAAGTAGAATTAAAAACCAAACGCGCTGAAGATAACACTGGCACTTTAGTGCGCATCGAAGCTTCGCAAATAACTTTGGTCGAACCCTGCAGCAGCAGCGATGGCACGAGCATCTCTATTAAAAATTTATTTTACGTTACACCTGCAAGACGCAATTTTTTAAAATCGAATTCGGTTGAATTGCGCCATATCATTGACGAATTTCAAAGACAAGCGCTTGCGCATCCAGACTTATTTTTTAGTTTACACCACGATGGCAATGAATTATTTCATTTGCCTGCAGGAAATCTTAAACAAAGAATTACCGGCATCTTTGGAAATAATTATGCCGAAAGAATTGTACCTGTAGAAGAAAGTACCGAACAGGTGAGCATAGAGGGCTACATTGGTAAACCTGCTTTTGCTAAAAAAACCAGAGGCGAACAATATTTTTTCGTCAACAATAGATTCATCAAAGACAATTATTTAAACCACGCCATCAATAACGCATTCGATCAATTATTAGGCGATAATAGTTTCCCTTTATATATTTTATTTCTTACGGTTGAGCCTTCACACATTGATGTCAATGTTCATCCAACCAAAACCGAAATTAAATTTGAAGACGAAAAATTAATCTATGCGGTTTTAAGAGCGGCTGTTAAAAGAGCCTTGGGCAAATACAATATTAGTCCAAGCATCGATTTTAATACCGAAACCAGTTTCGGAAACTTGAAACCTTTTGATCCGCTCAACGACGAAATTAAAATACCTACCATACCCGTTAATCCAAGTTTTAATCCATTTGGATCGGCTGCAAACCAAGGCAGTAGTGCACATTCGGGTTATGCTAGTCAAAGTTATGCGAAACAAAAAACGGATATTGCTGGTTGGGAAACATTGTATCAAATAGCAGATTCTAATGTGAATAGCCAGTCGCAATTAATTGCTGCTACCAACGATGACATTCA
>CANJWU010000136.1 GCA_947478655.1 Sphingobacteriales bacterium
CAAGTGAAATTTTAAGTAGTCATTTATATGCACAACAAATTATTGGCAAAGCCATCGAAATTGAAGACACCCTTGCCATTGCCAATGAAATTGCAGCTTTGGCCATTGCTCCTTCTCGCATAGACCTTGGCAGATTAGTTTCAGAATGGCTCGAAGAAAAAAATAATTTTAATTCCATTGCAAATTTTGTGCAATCAAAATTAGCCGCACACATTGGATTAGATAAAAAAGTATTGAAGCCAAAAGATGTTGTTTTATATGGCTTTGGTAGAATTGGAAGAATTGCCGCAAGAGAATTAGTGATGCAAGCAGGCAAAGGAGAACAATTAAGATTGAGAGCCATAGTTACCCGCAGCAATTCGGATAAAGATATTAGCAAAAGAGCCGATTTATTAAGATACGACTCTGTACATGGCCCGTTCAATGGCACCATTGTAGAAGATTTCGAAAACAAAGCATTGATCATTAATGGGCAAACAATTGCCATGATTGCAGCTAAAGATGCAGCAAGTATAGATTATACAGTTTACGGAATTAACGAGGCATTAGTGATAGACAATACCGGTGTACTAAGAGACCGAGAAGGTTTAGCAAGTCATTTAAAAGCCAAAGGCGTTGCCAAAGTTTTATTAACTGCACCAGGTGGTGGCGTTCCGAATATTGTATTTGGAGTTAACCACGAACAACAAGCTGCCGACGAAAATATTTTTTCTGCCGCATCATGTACCACCAATGCCATTGTACCTGTTTTAAAAGTAATTGACGAAGCCTTTGGCATTGAAAAAGGACACATCGAAACAGTTCACTCTTATACCAACGATCAAAATTTATTAGATAATTACCACGAAAAATATAGAAGAGGCCGTTCGGCTGCTTTAAATATGGTGATTACAGAAACAGGCGCGGATAAAGCAGTGTCAAAAGTATTACCGCATTTAACGGGTATTTTAACTGGCAATGCCGTAAGGGTTCCTACACCAGATGTTTCTTTAGCCATTTTAAATTTAAACTTTAAAAAAGAGGTGAGTTTAGCGGCTATCAATGATTCCTTAAAACAAGCTTCCTTATTTGGAGATTTAGTGGAACAAATTGAATATTCTATTTCAAATGAATTAGTATCGAGCGATTTAATAGGCAATACTCATGCTTCTATTGTAGATAGTCCGGCAACCATCCTAGCAAAAGATGGTAAAGGTGCCGTTTTATATGTATGGTACGATAACGAATATGGTTATACGCGCCAAGTTATCCGCTTAGCAAAATCAATAGCTGGTGTGATTCGATTAAGGTATTATTAATCCTAAAATATTCCCTATAAAAAAGAGGTTCCAAATGGAGCCTCTTTTTTTGTGCATATCTTTATTAACAGAAATTAGCATAATTTTTTAAACTGTTGATAATTAGCGCTCTAAAAAAATACTTATGCTTTACTTATCCACATATTTTGTGAATAATTAATATTGATAAAGCAAGCTATTCTATGGATATTTAGGAGTTGAAAAGCCTTGTAAAATGGGCCATTGAGCATAAAAACGGAGGAAATTGTGAGATTAAAATCATTAGAAATTAAAGGCTTTAAAAGTTTTGGCGATAAAATAACCGTCAATTTTGATGAAGGAATTACGGCCATTGTTGGGCCAAATGGATGTGGTAAATCAAATGTGGTGGATGCCATTCGCTGGGTTTTAGGTGAACAAAGCACTAAAACTTTGCGTTCAGAAAAAATGGAAAACATTATTTTCAATGGTACTAAAACCCGCAAGCCAGCAAATTTAGCAGAGGTATCCTTAACCTTTGATAATACCAAAAATGTATTACCAACCGATTATACAACCGTAACGATTACGCGTAAACTTTACCGAACTGGCGAAAGCGAGTATCGATTAAACGATGTGCAATGTAGGTTAAAAGATATCACCGATTTATTCTTAGATACGGGTATTGGTTCGGACTCCTACTCTATCATTGAATTAAAAATGATTGAAGAAATTTTGGCAAACAAAGACAATTCAAGAAGAGCATTGTTCGAAGAAGCTGCTGGAATTTCTAAATATAAAATCAGAAAAAAACAAACGCTTAATAAATTAAAAGATACCGAAGACGATTTAAATCGCGTAGACGATTTACTTTTTGAAATTGAGAAGAACTTAAAAACCTTAGAATCTCAAGCTAAAAAAACAGAACGTTATTACAAGCTTAAAGAGCAATACAAAGAATTAAGCACGCAAGTGGCTACCTTTAGAATTGGGGGCTTGAAGCGCTCAATGGAAGATTTAGAAAAACAAGAAGTTGCCTTTAACGACGAGAAAAGTCAGTTTGCGACTTCCATAGATGCCATCGAAGCAAATATTCAAGAAATAAAACTCGATTCTTTAAATAAAGAAAAAGAGCTTGCACATCAACAAAAAACATTAAACGATTTTATCGCTAAAATTCGTAGCTACGAAAACGAAAAGAAAATCAAAAATGAACGCTTGACATTTCTTCAAGAAAAAGAACGCAAAATTACGACAGATTTAACAATAGATAAATCATCTGTTGAAGAAATCAATACGCAATTAGCCATTGTTCAACAATCTATTTTAACAGAACAAAAAATATTAAACGAAATAGAATACGAATTAGCCGAATTAAAATCTCAAGTTGATATTCTTAAAGAATCGCATCAACAAGGCAGAAGCAGCTTAGAAATTGCGCAAACCCAATTGCAAGAAAACCAAAACATTATTTATAAGAACGAAAAAGAAATAGAAATTTTAACCGTTCAAAAATTAGGTTTAGAGCAAGAGATTACCAGAACAACCACCGAAACAAATCTTCGTCAAGAAGAAATGATTGAGTTTGATAAGGAAATCGATAGATTAAGCGCTCAACTTAAAGTAGCCAATGATGCTTATCAAAACACCAATAACTTAGAAGAGCAATTAAAGAAAGACATTGAAGAAGCAGATCAGAAAATTGCTGAAATCAAAGAACGCTTTGCAAGAGAGACCAGAAAACTAGATGCTAAACAAAACGAATTCAACTTAACCAAAAGTTTAGTAGAGAGTTTAGAAGGTTTTCCAGAGTCTATTAAATTCTTAAAGAAAAACAACGACTGGTCTAAAAATGCACTTTTACTTTCGGATGTTTTATTCTGCGAAGAAGATTACAGAATTGCCATTGAAAGTTATTTAGAGAGCTATTTAAATTATTATGTTGTAGACACCTATCAAGAGGCGCGTGCGGGCATTCAATTGCTTGGGCAGTCTGCTAAAGGTAAAGCAAACTTTTTTGTATTAGAAGCGCTTAAAGACCTTCCTATGCCAGAAGTTGCAGCCGATAACAAGGCTTTAATTCCTGCATTAAAAGTAATTAATGTAGATTATAAATACCAACGCTTGGCTTACCACTTATTGGGTAATGTAATGGTGATTACGCAAGACGAAGATCAAATGATTAGTTCGGATACCATGGAAGGCAAAATATTATTAGCCAAAAGTGGTAAATTCAATAAAACCAAAGTGTCGCTTTCTGGCGGATCTGTCGGTTTATTTGAAGGTAAAAGAATTGGTAGGGCTAAAAACTTAGCCGTTTTAGAATTAGAGATCAAAGACATCAATCAATTCATTGATCAATTTAACCAACAACTGGATGAATTAACGGCGCATCATTTAAAATTAAAGCAAAGTACCCAACAAGAATACCTTGCCAATTTGAAAGATGAAATTAATAAAATCAATACCGAATTAATTTCGTACCAAACTAGACAAGAGCAATATTTAAATTTCATAAGTAATAGCAGTATTAGAAGAGAAGATATTCTTTCTAAAATTGCAGATTATGAAACGCAATTGGCAAACATGGTTCCTGAATTAGAAAATGCTTTGCAAAATAAAGAATCCTTTTCGGAGCATGCATTAACTGTTCAGGCTAATTTCAATGATTTAAATGATCAATTAACCGAAAGATCATCTACTTATAATCAAAGAAATATCTCCTTCCATCAACAACAAAACAGGGTTTCTGCATTAGAAAAAGAAATTGAATACAAAGAAAACAACCTGAAAATTTTAACCGACAGAATTGCGATCAATGCAGCAGAATACGAAGCGGCGAGCAAAGGCATGGAAGAAATCTTAAAAATGCATGATAATTCGGATACCGAATTATTGAGTATGTATGAAGAGAAAGATGCCATTGA
>CANJWU010000137.1 GCA_947478655.1 Sphingobacteriales bacterium
TCAGCACCTTAGATGTAAACTACCAAGACGTTGCGCAAAAAGCATTGAATCAGCAACTCATTAAACATGATGCCCACCATGGCTGTGTAGTATTAATGGAAGTAGCGACTGGCGAAATTAAAGCAATCGCCAATCTTACGCGCATCGAAAAAGGCGTTTATAAAGAAACTTATAATTATGCGGTTGGTGAAGCAACTGAACCAGGCTCTACTTTTAAATTGGCTTCTTATTTAGCAGCTTTAGAAGATGGTATGTTTGATACTTCTACAGTTCATAATACGACCGGAGGAATTGCTAATTTTGGTGGTCATAAAATTAAAGATTCACACGAAGGTGGTTATGGTATCATCCCTATGCGCAGGGCCTTTGAGCTCTCTTCGAATGTGGCTATATCTAAACAAATTAATGACCGCTATGATGGGAAGGCTTCCCTTTTTATCAATCGATTAAAGGCCTTTGGCATAGGCGAAGATTTACCGATTGAAATTGCGGGGTCGCCTAAAACCAGAATTATAGAACCAAATACTCCAGCTTGGAATGACCTTACCTTGCCAACCTTAGCAATGGGTTATGCAATTTTAATGACTCCATTAAAAACTTTAACACTATATAATGCAGTTGCAAACAATGGTGTAATGGTTTCACCAAAATTTGTCCGCGAATTAAGAAGCGGTGGTCAATTAGTTAAAGCATTCGAGCCTATTATTATCAGAAAGAAAATTGCTTCGGATGCTTCGCTAGGAAAAATGCGCAAATTAATGGAAGGGGTAGTAAAACAGGGTACGGCAAAAAATTTAAGCACGACTATTTATTCTATTGCAGGTAAAACCGGAACAGCTGTAATAGCTGGTGGTGCTGGGGGTTACGCCAACAAGCGTTATTTAGCTTCGTTCTGTGGTTATTTCCCAGCCGATTTTCCAAAGTATTCGATGATTGTCGTAATTACCGATCCATCTATGTCGGGCTATTATGGAAACGTGGTTGCGGGTCCAATATTTAAAGAGATTGCAGATAAAGTTTATGCAACAAGTTTAACCATGCATAATGATAATGCAAATGCATTAGCTGTTGCCATTGCACCTACTTATCCAGATGCAAAATCGGGAGATAAAACAAAAACAGTTTTGGCTTATCAAAAAATGGGTATCAAAGCTCCAGCCAATTTCGAAGCAGCTTATGTTAGTATTGATAAAACTGAAAACGGTGTAAGTCTTAGCCCTAAAGCAATGATAGCTGGGTTGGTCCCAAATGTAGTAGGCATGGGCTTGCAAGATGCATTGTACTTAATAGAAAATGAAGGAATGATTGCGGTAGTAAATGGTAGTGGAAAGATTACCAATCAATCAATTACCGCAGGAGCAAAAGTAAATAAAGGAAGTCGAATCGTATTAGATTTAAGATAATGAAATTAAGTGCCTTATTAAGTTCTTGTAAAATTTTGGAGTTGGTTGGCAACACCGAGCAAGACATTACGGGCATTTGTTTTGATTCAAGGAAGGTGAGCGCTTCGTCTATGTTCATTGCTACCGTTGGTACAGTGGCAGATGGGCACCAATTTATTGCAAGCGCAATAGAAAAAGGGGCAAGTGTAATTGTCTGTGAAAAATTACCTAAGAAATTAGATGCAACTATTACTTATGTGGTAGTCGATAATAGTAGTCGTGCCATGGGATTAATTGCGGCGGCTTATTACCAACACCCATCTAAAAAATTAAAATTGGTTGGTGTAACGGGTACCAATGGTAAAACAACCGTTGCTACTTTACTCAGTAATTTATTTCAAGCATTAGGTTATAAAGTAGGCTTACTATCTACTGTCGAAAATAAAATAAATAATACTGTAATACCTTCTTCTCATACAACGCCAGACAGCATCACCATTAACGAACTTCTTTTAGCAATGATTGAAGCTAATTGTGATTATTGTTTTATGGAAGTTAGTTCGCATGCAACTGTACAAGAACGCATTGCAGGCTTAAGTTTTACAGGGGGTATATTTACGAATATCTCACACGATCATTTAGATTTCCATCATACATTTGAGGAATATATCAAAGCAAAAAAATACTTTTTTGATCAATTACCTGCTTCGGCTTTTGCATTAACCAATTCGGATGATAAGCGTGGCGCAGTGATGTTGCAAAATACAAAGGCACATGCTAAAACCTATGCTTTGCAATCGATGGCTACTTTCAAAGCAAAAATAATTGAAAATCAATTTTCAGGTTTGTTTTTAAATATTGATGCAGAAGAAGTTTGGTTTAAAATGGTAGGCAGTTTTAATGCGTACAATTTACTGGCTGTTTATGCTACCGCCATGTTGCTTGATCAAGACAAAACCAGGGTCTTAACTATTTTATCTACGCTAAGTGGTGCCGAAGGAAGATTCGATTATACCATAGCGCCCAATGGAGTTATAGGTATTGTAGATTATGCCCATACACCAGATGCTATTAAAAATGTATTGCAAACCATTGCCAATATTAGAAAAGGCAATGAAACGGTAATTGCAATTGTGGGTTGTGGTGGCGATCGCGATAAAACAAAAAGACCCATTATGGCCGAAGTAGCTTGTAAGTTGAGCGATAAAGTCATTTTAACTTCAGATAATCCTAGAACAGAAGATCCCGCAGCCATTTTAAAAGAAATGGAAGCAGGCGTTCCCATTTCATTAAAGAAAAAAACAATTACCATTCAAGATAGAAAAGAAGCTATTCGTACGGCATGTCATTTAGCGAAGAGTGGAGATATTATATTATTAGCCGGAAAAGGTCACGAAAAATACCAAGAAATTAATGGCGTAAAATTTCCTTTCGATGACAAACAAATATTTTCAGAAATAATGGAATCATTAAAATAATAAAACAAGATGCTGTATTATCTTTTTACTTATTTAGACAAACATTTTGATTTACCTGGGGCAGGATTGTTTCAGTTTATCACCTTTAGAACTACTTTGGCGATCATTGTTTCGCTAATTATTTCTTTATTGATGGGTAAAAGATTGATTGATTTTTTACATAAAAAACAAGTAGGAGAAACCATCAGAGACTTAGGTTTAGAAGGTCAATCGGAGAAAAAAGGCACGCCAACTATGGGGGGCTTAATTATTTTATCGGCTATTATTATTCCTACTTTATTATTTGCCAAATTAACAAACGTATACATTATACTCATGTTAATTACCACTGTATGGATGGGAACCATTGGTTTTATTGATGATTACATTAAAGTATTTAAAAAGAATAAAGAAGGTTTAGCGGGTAGATTTAAAATTGTTGGACAAGTTGGATTGGGTTTGATCATTGGTTATACCATGTTTTTTCATCCTTCCATTGTAGTGAAAGAAAAAATTCCAGCATCGCAATTGGCAACTGTTAAAACCTCCGAAAACACAAAGCGAACGGCCAGTAGCTATTATGTTGCCCATGCTCAAAAATCTACCAAAACAAATGTGCCTTTTTATAAAAACAACGAATTCGATTATGCGAAACTGTTGAAATATTTTGGTCCAGGTTATGAAGATTATGCATTTTGGATTTTTATTCCCATTGTAATTTTAATTATTACGGCCGTTTCTAATGGCGCAAACATTACTGATGGAATAGATGGCCTTGCCACCGGCACTTCGGCAATTATCGGATTAGCATTAGGCGTGCTCGCTTATGTATCGGGTAATATTGTCTTCGCCAATTATTTGAACATCATGTACATTCCAAATTCTGGCGAATTGGTGGTCTTTGCGGGTGCATTCTTGGGTGCATGTATTGGATTTTTGTGGTACAATACTTATCCTGCGCAAGTTTTTATGGGAGATACCGGTAGCCTTGCAATAGGCGGTATTATTGCATCCTACGCCATCATGATTCGTAAAGAATTATTAATTCCCTTATTGTGCGGTATCTTTTTAGTAGAAAACTTATCGGTAATTATTCAAGTAAGTTATTTTAAATACACCAAAAGAAAATATGGAGAAGGCAGAAGGGTTTTTAAAATGTCTCCTTTGCATCATCATTATCAAAAATTAGGTTATAGCGAGCCAAAAATTGTGACCCGTTTTTGGATCATCGGAATATTATTAGCGGTCATTACCATTGTTACTTTAAAATTAAGATAATAGATGAGCAAAAGAATTGTAGTATTAGGAGGAGCAGA
>CANJWU010000138.1 GCA_947478655.1 Sphingobacteriales bacterium
CAAGACATTGCAGATTATATTGGTGATAGTTTAGGTTTATCTCAACAAGCAGAAAAAACAAAAGCAGATATAATTGTTTTTGCAGGTGTTCATTTTATGGCAGAAACAGCCAAAATTTTATCACCCAATAAAAAAGTTATTTTACCAGATTTAAAAGCAGGCTGTTCTTTAGCAGATTCTTGTAAACCATCTGATTTTAAGTTATTTAAGTCAAAATATCCCGATCATTTAGTCATCTCTTATGTTAATTGTTCGGCAGAAATTAAAGCTTTAACAGATATCGTTTGTACTTCTGCTAACGCTGTTCAAATTGTTAATTCTTTACCAATTGCACAGCAAATTATTTTTGCACCAGATAAAAATTTAGGCGCTTATGTAAATAAAGTAACTGGTCGTAATATGTTATTATGGAATGGTGCTTGTATGGTTCATGAAGTTTTTTCTTTAGAAAAAATTAATAAATTAAAATTAAGAAATCCTCATGCGCTATTATTAGCACATCCAGAATGCGAAGAAGTTATTTTAAATTTAGCAGATTTTATTGGCTCTACAACTGCATTATTAAATTTTACCAAAAGCTCCGAAAGTACCGAATTTATTGTAGCTACAGAGTCTGGTATACTTCATCAAATGATATTGGCTAGTCCAACAAAAACATTTATACCCGCACCACCTATTGCTAATTGTGCTTGTAATGATTGTCCGCACATGAAATTAAACACATTAGAAAAAATTTATAATTGTTTAAAATACGAATTACCAGAAATTAATTTGTCTGACGATTTAATAGCGAAAGCTAAAAAACCAATCGTTGAAATGTTACGTTTATCTAAAGAATTAGGTTTATAAATTATGCCAATTATTAAAGCAGTTAAAGGAATTAGCCCAACGATTGATGCATCTGTTTTTATAGCAGATAACGCCACCATTGTTGGCCAGGTTAGTATTGGGGCCGGTAGTAGTGTATGGTTTAATGCCATTATTAGGGGCGACGTAAACACCATTACTATTGGAGAAAGAACCAATATTCAAGATGCAGCCATGATACATTGTACTTATCAAAAAGCTTGTACAATTATTGGCAACGATGTGTCTATTGGTCATTTAGCAATTGTGCACGGCTGTACCATAAAAGACCACGTATTAATTGGTATGCGTGCTTTAGTAATGGATGGCGCAGTAGTAGAACCTTATTGTATTATAGCAGCAGGCGCTTTGGTATTAGAAAATACGATTTGCGAAAGTGGATATATTTATGCGGGTTCTCCGGCTAAAAAGATCAAAGAAATTTCGGAAGAGCAAAGAAATTTATTAGACAAACTTCCGCAGAATTACCAATTATATACTACTTGGTTTTAAGGTTAATTTCTAAATCCCAATTTGCCCTAACCTTAATGCCTGCAGGATAATAGCTCACTTTTTCTGCTTGCCTTTTCAATAGGTAATTTCCCGTATCCCAAGTGTTGTTGTTGTTTTCATCGCTGATCATCCGTAGTCTATATTCAGCAGGATTTAACAATTTGATATTTATTTTTTCTGCTTTGCTAATCAGCCTATAAACCACCTTCTCTCCAATCAAAAGTTCATATATAACTTGATTTTTATTCGCATTCGTATTGATTATTAGGTTTCCAAAATTTTCTTCGTTGTAAGATTTTACTTGGTATTTTAAAGCGCGGTTATGTTCTAGGTTGCTATTTTGTAATACACTATCTGCAATAATCAGTTCGTATTTTTTATTAATTTCTAATGGATACTGAATAATTATTTCTTTGCTATTATCACTCAGTTTAGTATTTAATTTAATATACTTTAGGCTATCCGTTTTTAAATAAATAGAATCTTTGTTTATAATAGTTAAAGGCGTTAAACTATTAATATATATGGTGTTTGAGGGGTTTTGATAATTGTTTATATCAAGGTTTAAGTTACCTTTCTTTTTTTCCTTTTCCGATTTTAATAGGATTGTATCTCGGTATCCTTCGGCCGTTAAAATAATGCAAAGGCTGTCTTTTTTATCTTTTAAATAAATTTCTAAACTATCTGTATTAATTTTATCGACTAACAGTATATTGGCTTTAGGCGTAATTTGATACTGAATGTTTTTTACCTTTTGGTTAAACAACAAACTAATTTTATTTCCTTTTAAGGTGTTTTCTTTTAATTTAATTTTATTAGGCAACGCCCTGAAAGCATTTATTACACTCAGTCCTGTGTCTTTTTTTAAATCTAAATCCGTATCTATAAAACCAACAACCTCTTCGTCGTTATCATAAATTTTATTGTTGTTGCTTTCTGCTAATGCGAATAATTTATATTTTCCCTCTTTGATGTTTTTGATTTGATAATAACCCTGGGCATTGGTTCTTGCATAATAATCTGGCTTGTTTAGGTACACACTACTATCACTAATGGGTAGCGCATATAAACCCACCGTTGCATCTTTTAAAAAATCACCTTTAAAAGCATCTTTAACCTGGCCCCTAATGCTGATAGAATCTAGGTTTGCGCCTGTTGAAAATACATATTGAAAATCTCTTAATACGTTGGATTCGGTATAATCACTTAGGGCTTCTCCAAAATTAATGTTATAGGTAGTATTGGTTTTTAAATCGCCACTCAAAGAAAGATTGATTTTTTTCCCTTTGATTTTTGCTTTGATTTTAAGTCCATTATTAGGACTAATGATCAGTTGTTCTTCTGCACTTTTCAATTGCAGATATTCATCAAAGACCAATTCTATATTATTGCTATTAAAATTGGTTTGAAAGTTATTTGGTTTTGCTTTAAGTAATTGGGGTGCTTTGGTGTCTTTTTCACCACCAGTCAAGGCCACCATATTTGCACAGGATGCATGGATGAATACGACTAGAATAAGGATAAACCTAAGCTTTTTCAATTGTATGTAATTGATTATCAATTTATTAGTTGTTCATGTGTATCATTAATACACTGATATCTGCTGGAGATACTCCAGAAATGCGAGATGCTTGTCCAAGTGTTCTTGGTTTTATTTTTAATAGTTTTTCTGTTGCTTCTTTAGATAAGGATACAATGCTTTGGTAATTGAAATCTGGATTAATTACTTTTTCTTCCAGGTTTTTTATTTTACCTACCATTTCCATTTCTTTCTCTAAATAGCTTTCGTACTTCACCGCTATTTCTGCTTGCTCTATAAATTCTGATGGAATATTATTTAGCATTTCTTGTAAGTGCACATCTCCCTTAGCTAAGTCCATCAGTTCAATTTGTGGTCTTAATAATAAGTTGATGAGTTTAACGCTATGAGGTATTTCGTTTGTTTCTTTTTCAACCAATATCTGATTGATTGCAGATGGATCCACACTTTTTTCTTTAAGGTATTTAATAATATTGGCTGTTTGTGCAAGCTTTTCGTTTACGCGATCTAACCTTGCTTGATCGGCTAAGCCCATGTCAAATGCCATTTGTGTTAAACGAATGTCTGCATTATCTTGTCTTAATAACAATCGGTGTTCGGCTCTTGAGGTAAACATTCTATAGGGTTCTTCGGTTCCTTTGGTTACCAAGTCATCTACTAGTACACCCATATAAGATTCCGACCTTTTTAAAATAAATGCCTCATCGTTAGTACAATTTCTATGTGCGTTGATGCCAGCTAAAAAACCTTGGCAGGCCGCTTCCTCGTATCCTGTTGTTCCGTTTATTTGACCCGCAAAGAATAAATTCTTTACCAATTTGGTTTCTAAATTTAAACTCAATTGAGTTGGTGGAAAATAATCGTATTCTATAGCGTAGCCCGGTCTAAACATTTTTGCCTTTTCGAATCCGGGTATTTTATGCAATGCTTTTAGTTGAATATCTTCTGGTAAAGAAGTAGAGAATCCGTTTACATAAATTTCTACCGTGTGTATTCCTTCGGGTTCTACAAATATCTGGTGTCTGTTTCTATCTGCAAATCGATTAATTTTATCTTCTATAGACGGACAGTATCTTGGACCTAAACCTTGTATTCTTCCTGCAAACATCGGTGAGCGATCAAATCCCTCTTTTAAAATTTCATGAACCTCTTCGTTTGTATAGGTAATATAACAACTTCTTTGTTCTTTGGGTATTTCAATGTCTTTATAAGAAAAGTGTCCAGGGTTTTCATCTCCC